>JBDSMR010000019.1:0-6835 GCA_039915735.1 Usitatibacter sp.
CCGTATCCCACTCCATCACCGCAAGCGGCGTATTGTCGAAGTGCGCCGAGAGGATGGTGTTGGTGCGGCGCAGCTCCTCTTCGACGGTTTTCTGCTCGTGGATGTCGCTGGAGGTGGCGTAGTAGCCGACGTATTTGCCGTCGGTGAAGCGCGGCGAGAGGCGCACCGTCATCCAGCGCTGCTTGCCATTGGCAAAGTGCACCGGACGTTCGAACGACAGCGACTCGCCGGCCATCACGCGCTCCACGTATGCAGCGCCTTGCGACCAGCGCTCCTCGCCCAGCAGGTCGCGCACGGTGGAACCGATGACCTTTTCCGCCGACTGCCCGATGTATTCCATGAAAGCATCGTTGGCGTAGCGGTACCGCATGTTGGCGTCGACGAAACACATCGGCGTCGGGATTGAATCGATCACCTGGCGCAGCTGGCGCTCCTTGTCCTCGATCGCCGCCTGCGCGCTCTTGATGTCGTGGATGTCCGTGGACACCACGTAGTAGCCCATCACGCAGTGGTCTTCGTCGAGGCGCGGCGTGATGCGCACGCGTACCCAGCGCTGAGTGCCGCCGGGCAGCGTCAACTGCCGTTCGTAGGTGGATTCGTGGCCCGCGAGCGCGCGCTCGAGGTGCGGGCCCAACTCCTCCATCACCTCCGGTGGATAGACATCGTGCGGAAACTTGCCGAGGGTGAATTCGCGCGTGAACCCGCGCGTGGCCAGGAAAATGTTGTTGACGAAGGTGCAGCCGCGTTCGACGTCGACGTAGACGATCGCTTCGGGAATGTTCTCGGCGAAAAAACGCAGGTCCTGCTCGCGATCGGCCAGCTGCTCCTGCGCCTGCTTGACTTCGGTGATGTCGTGCGCCACGACATACATGCCGCGCACCTTCCCGGTCTCGTCGAAGTCGGGCACCGCCTTCACGTGCAGGTTGCGCTCGGTGCCGTCGGGCATCTTCATCACGCGTTCGTAGGTCGCGGTTTCGCCTTTCTCGAACACCTTCGAAGTGCGTTCGCGGATCCAGTCCGCGGTGTCCTTGCCCATCAACTGCGAGGAGGTGAGGCCGATGATCGCCTCCGGTGTCGTTCCGCGCTGCTGCGCGAAGTGACGATTGGCGAAGAGGATGCGGCGCTCGCGGTCCAGGTACGCGACCGAATCGGGGATGTTGTCTGTATAGAGGCGCAGCTGCGCCTCCTGCGCCGCCAGCTGTTGCTGCGCGAGCTTGATGTCGTGGATGTCGCTGCCGACGATGTAGAAGCCGGCATACTTGCCGTCCGAATCGAAGATCGGCGCCAGGCGAACCATGTACCAGCGTTCCTCACCGGGCGAACCCACCAGCCGTTCGTAGGTACAGCTCTCTCCGGCCTTCAGGCGATCGATGAAGGGGTAGTAGTACTTCTCGGACACTTCGTCGCCCAGAACCTCGATGATGTCGCGGCCGATGATCTCGCCCGGCGCATGGCCGCGCCCGCGCTCGAAGTGCTTGTTGGCGAATACATAGCGGTTGCTGGCATCCACCATCGCGATGGGGCCGGGAATGTTCTCGGCGAATTCCCGCAGCTCGGATTCCTTCTGCTGCATCGCCTCGCGCATGCGGTGGTCGCGATCGACGTCGAGCATGAGGGAGTAGAGGCCCTGCACGGAGCCGTCGCTGGCGAGGTCGGGCACCAGGTGCACGCGTACCCAGCGTGAAGTGCCGTCATCGAGAGTCGCCAGCCGTTCGTAGCTGCGTTTCTCGCCTTTGAATGCGGCCACGAGCTCAGGGCGCACCACTTCCATGATCTCCGGCGAGAATATCTCCTCGACGTGTTTGCCGATGGCGCGCGAAGCATCACCAATGCGCCAGTCCAGGCCCGGCTGGTTGGCGAACTGGAAGCGCCAGTCGCGATCGATGTAGCTCATCGGCACGCCGATGTTGTCCAGCACCATCTGCGTCTGCATCTGCTGACGGGCGAGGGCGACCTCGGTGTCCTTCAGCTGTTGCACGTCGACCAGCACGGCGAGCACGGCGTAGACGCACCCCTCGTCGCGCAGCGGCATGTAGTGCGCGCGCACCCACTTGCCGGCGTTGGGTCCTTCGATGGTCTGGCGATTGAAGATGACAGTCTCGCCATCCAGCGCACGATGCAGCTGGCTGCGGCGAGTGTCGGTTGGAATCTTGTCGAAAGCCTCGTCCGGCGTGCGCCCGAGGAACTCCGAAGGCGGGCGGCCGGCATGCTCGGAATAGGCTGCGTTCATGTAGCGGTAGCGCAGCGCCGTGTCGAGGATAGTCACGGGCAGCGCCAGGTGGTCGAAACCCGGCGTAAGCGCCGCGAGACGGGCCTCGATATCGGAGTGGGCGAGTGGCCTTTCCATGGCAGCCATTTTCCGCTGCCGGGGCGGTAAACTGCCAGTCCGTTCGTCGCCTTCCCCTTTTCCCCCTGGTTGCACCTGTAATCACCCTCCTGAATGAACCTCCACCACTTGTTACAGAAACGCGCGGCAGAAGGCCGCCCGGTCCGGGTCGCCATGATCGGCGCCGGGAAATTCGGCTCGATGTATCTCTCCCAGGCGCAGCGCACGCCGGGGCTGCAGATTTTCGCCATCGCGGACCTGGCGCCCGACCGCGCCCGGGCCTCACTGGCCCGAGTCGGCTGGAAGGCGGAGAGTTACGCCGCCAAATCCTTCGACGAGGCTGCCAAGGCGGGCACCACGTTCATCACCGACGACGCGATGGCCGCCATTGCGCACCCGGCGACAGAAGTGGTGATCGATGCCACCGGCCACCCGGCGGCGGGCATCGCGCACGTGCTCGCGTGCTGCAAACACGGCAAACATATCGTGATGGTCAACGTCGAGGCTGACGCACTGGCAGGCCCGCTGCTTGCGAAGCGCGCCGCTGAGGCAGGCATCGTCTATTCACTCGCCTACGGTGACCAGCCCGCGCTCATCTGCGAGCAGGTGGATTGGGCGCGCACTGCCGGTTTCACCGTGATCGCCGCCGGCAAGGGCACCAAGTACCTGCCTTCGTATCATGCGTCGACACCGAAAACGGTGTGGGGCCACTACGGCTTCAGCGACGAGATGGTGTCGAAGGGCGACTTCAACGCGCAGATGTTCAATTCATTCCTCGACGGCACCAAGTCCGGCATCGAGATGAGTGCGGTGGCCAACGCCACCGGTCTTACGCCCGCGCCCGAAGGATTGCTTTTCCCCGCTTGCGGCGTCGACGACCTGCCGCGCATCCTGCGTCCGCGCCGCGTCGGCGGCAGCCTCGACCATGAGGGACAAGTCGAGGTGATCTCTTCGGTCGAGCGCGATGGACGTCCGGTGTTCCGCGACTTGCGCTGGGGCGTGTACGTGACCTTTGCGGCGGAGAGCGAATATGTGCGGCGTTGCTTCCAGGAGTACGGCATCGTCACCGACCCGAGCGGCGAATATGCGGCGATGTACAAGCCGAGTCATCTGATCGGCCTCGAGCTCGGCATCAGCGTGGCGAGTGTCGCGCTGCGCAAGGAGCCGACGGGTGCCGCCACCGGCTGGCGCGGCGATTGCGTGGCCACCGCCAAGCGCGTGCTGAAGGCGGGCGAGATGCTCGATGGCGAAGGCGGCTACACGGTGTGGGGCAAGCTGATGTCGGCGAAGGATTCATCCGCCAGGGGCGCGCTGCCGATCGGGCTTGCTCACAAGGTGAAGCTCAGGCGCGACATTCCCGAGGGGGAAACGGTCTGCTGGAGCGACGTGGAGTTCGATGAGGGCTCGGAAGCGGTGAAGATTCGTCGCGAGATGGAGCGGACTTTCAGCTCGTTCGAGTGACGCGGACAAAACAGGTTTGGTCCGCCGATGAACGCAATTGAACGCAGATAAAACTTCTTGAATATTCGGGATACACCAACCATGGCCACGAACCCATTGCAGCATTTTATCGGCGTTCATCGCCGTTCATCGGCGGACCCAAGGCTTCTTGCCGCGCTCCTGCTCGCTGCGTCAACCTTCGCGCACGCAGAAGTCACCGCCAGGGACGCCTGGGTGAGAGGCACGGTGCCGGCGATGAAAACCACCGGCGCCTTCGTGACGCTCACCAGCACCGAAGACGCGAAGATCATCAGCGCGTCCTCCCCGATTGCGAAGAAAACCGAAATCCACACCTCGATGATGATGAGCGGCGTGAACCACATGCACGCGGTTGAATCCATCGCGCTGCCCGCGGGCAAGCCGGTGGAGCTGAAGGCCGGCGGCAACCACGTGATGCTGATGGAGCTCACCAGGCAGGTGGTGCCGGGTGAAACCGTTCCCATCACCTTCACCATCGAAGGCAAGGACGGCAAGCGCACGCAGGTGGAAGTGAAGGCCGAGGTGCGGCCGCTGGGCAGCCGATGAAACGCAGCACGCGGCTGTTACACGGCGGCCGCCCGGGTGGTGCGAAACCGCCGGGCACCATCAACCTGCCGGTGACGCGCGCTTCCACCGTCACGTTCGAATCGCTGGCGGAACTGGAATCGGTGCAGAAGCGCTTCGATGCCGACGAGGTGGCGCCGACCTACGCCATCACCAACATGCCGCTCCAGGCAGCCTTTGAAGAGATGATGGTGGAGATCGAAGGCGGCCATCGTGCCGTCACCGTTCCTTCAGGCCTCGCAGCCGTTGCAATCGGCATCATGGCTGCGGTGAGCCATGGCGACCACATCCTGATCACCGACGCGGTATATGGACCCACGCGGCGGCTATGCGATCGCACCCTGAAGCGCTACGGCGTCGAGGCCACGTATTACGACCCGTGCATCGGCGCAGGAATCGCGGAGCTGATGCGGCCCAACACGCGTGCGGTTTATCTCGAGAACCCGGCGTCGATCACTTTCGAGGTGCAGGACTTTCCGGCGATCGCGAAAGTGGCGCGCGAGCGTGGCGCCGCGGTGATCCACGACAACACCTGGGCCACGGGAATGTTCTTCCGCTCGTTCGACCATGGCGCGGACATCGTCATCCAGGCGGCAACGAAATATCCGGGCGGCCACTCGGACATCCTGCTGGGCGCAGTGGTGGCGAACGAGAAGTGGTGGCCGCGCTTGCGCGACACCACGCGCGACCTCGGCCAGCACGCAAGCCCCGATGATCTCTTCCTCGCGCTACGCGGCATCCGCACCATGGCCGTGCGACTCCAGCAGCACGAGAAAAGCGCGATGGAAGTGGCTCAGTGGCTGCAGAAGCAACCGGCGGTGAAGCGCGTGTTGTATCCCGCGCTGCCGGATGATCCGGGGCACGCATTGTGGAAGCGTGATTTCCTCGGCGCGAGCGGCCTCTTCGGTGTTGAGCTCGTCGATTGCAGCAAGGAGCAGCTCGCGCAGCTGATCGATCACCTGGAACTCTTCAGCCTCGGCTACAGCTGGGGCGGATACGAAAGCCTGGCAATGCCCGCCAATCTCGGTCGATATGGAAGAAGCGTGACGCCGTGGAAGGGTGAGACGCTGATTCGCCTGCAGATCGGACTCGAGGATCCGGCGGACCTGTGCGCAGACCTGGAGCGCGGGTTCGCACGCATGCGCTCGTGAAGCTGCAGGACCCGCTGGCGCAAACGCTGGCGCGCGCGATCTCCGACGCCAACGAAAAACCTTTCGAACCCACGGCCCTGGAGCCCGTCACCGGCGGCTGCATCCACAAGGCCGTGAAACTTTCCGGCGCGATGGACGACCGCGCACGCGATTTCTTCGTGAAGTTGAACGAAGCCGATCGCGCCTCGATGTTTGCTGCGGAGGCCGAGGGCCTGACCGCCTTGCGCGATGCGGGTGCCGTGGCGGTGCCCGACGTGATCGCGCAAGGCGACGACGGCGAAGATGCATGGCTGGTGCTGCAATGGTTCGAGTTGGGGCCACTCGATGCCTTGAGTGGCGCCAGGCTGGGGACCGCGCTCGCCGCACAACACCGCAAGCCGCAGCAAAAATTCGGCTGGGCAAACGACAACTTCATCGGCTCCAACCCCCAGGCCAACGGCTGGAGCGACAGCTGGCTCGACTTCTGGCGGCAGAAGCGACTGGTGGCGCAGCTGCGGATGGCGGAGAAGAAACGCCTGCCCTCGAAGATGATCGACCGCGGCGAGCGCCTTTCGAGCGACTGCGAAGCGTTCTTCCGCACCTATACGCCGGAGAAGTCCCTGCTGCATGGCGACCTGTGGGGCGGCAACGCGGCGGCCATCGGTGGCGTGACGCCGGCCGTCTTCGACCCTGCGGTGTACGTGGGAGACCGCGAGGCGGACATCGCCATGACGGCGCTCTTCGGCGGCTTTCCGAAGGATTTCTACTCCGCCTACCGCGCGGCGTGGATGCTGGACGATGGCTACGGCGTGCGGCGCAATTTCTACAACCTGTACCACGTGCTCAACCACGCCAACCTGTTTGCCGGTAATTATGTCGCGCAGGCCACTGATTCCATTGAGAGACTGCTGGCGGAGATCCGCTGAGTTGCGTAGAGTGGGCAAATGACCCCTGCGGAAACCGCACCCACCAGGCGCGTTCTCGTTGTCGACGATAACGAAGACGCCGCCGACAGCCTGGCAACGCTGTTGGATGTGATGGGTTACGAAGTGCGCACCGCCTACGACGGCCCGGAGGCCATCAAGGCCGCGGATGAATTCCAGCCTGCGGTTGCGCTGTTGGACATCGGCCTGCCGCGCCTTTCCGGTTATGACATCGCGCGCCATGTGCGCCAGAAGCGCGGCGCAGAGGTGCTGCTGGTCGCCATCACCGGTTGGGGGCAGGAAGAAGACCGGCGCCGCGCGCGCGAAGCGGGCTTCGACCATCACTTCACCAAGCCCGCGGATTTCGACCAGCTGATCAAGCTGATCGACCGCGAGCTCAAGGACCGCGCGGC
>JBDSMR010000063.1:0-12753 GCA_039915735.1 Usitatibacter sp.
CGAGCCGGGGGCTGCCGGCGACAGCGCGCTGGTTCGCTACCTGGAGCTCCACGGGCCGAGCACGCACCTGGCAATTTCGCACATCCGGCATGCCACGCGAGGCGCGGTGCGGTTCTCCAATACGCAGCCTTTCATGCGCGAGCTCGGTGGCCGCATGCATGTGTTCGCCCACAATGGAGACCTGCCCGGCATCGAAGGCAGCGCGGTGCTGGCGCCGGGCCCCTACCGCCAGCTAGGGCAGACCGATTCGGAAGCCGCCTTCTGTGCGTTGATGGCGCGAATGCGCCGGCTGTGGGACGGGGGCGACATGCCATCCCTGCAGGCCCGAATGTCGCTGGTGGCCGCGTTCGCGTGCGACTTGCGAGCGCTCGGGCCGGCCAATTTTCTCTACGCCGACGGCGAGGTGCTTGCGATTCGCAAGACGGCGATGGACAGTTGCACGCTCACGGCCTCCCCCCTGGACGCCGGCACCCATTCGCGAGTAAGCCTCAGCCCTCGTCCACCAGGCGCTCGTTGATGGCGTAGCGGATGAGTTCGGCCTGCGAGCTCATGTTCATCTTCTGCAGGATGTTGGTCTTGTGCGTGCTCACGGTCTTGACGGAGAGGTTCAGGCGCGCGGCGATGTCCGAGATCGATTTGCCCTCGGCGATCATGCGGAAGACCTGGAACTCGCGGTCGGAGAGCGATGCGTGCAGCGGCCCGACGGCGCCGGGCATCGCGCCGAGCGCGAGCTGCTGCGCAACCTCCGCGCTGATGAAGGCGCCGCCGGAGGCGACCTTGCGGATCGCTTCGGCCAGCTGCTGCGAGGCGCTTTCCTTGGTGAGGTAGCCCGACGCGCCGGCGCGGATCGCACGCACGGCGTACTGGTGTTCCTCGTGCATGCTGAGGATCAGCACGCGCAGCTTCGGGCGTTCGGCGCGCACCTGCCGGATCAGCTCGATGCCGCTTTTTCCGGGCATCGACATGTCGAGCAGCAGCAGGTCGAATTCCAGCGTGCGCACGCGCTCCATTACCTGGTGGCCGTCCCGCGCTTCTCCCACCACCTGGAAGTCCTCGGCGGCACCCAGGATCTGCTTGAGCCCTTCGCGCACGATGGTGTGGTCGTCGGCCACCACGATGCGGATCATGGGAGCTCGCCGATCGGCAGGCGCAGCTGCACGCGCGTGCCCTCGCCGGGCGCGCTGCGCAGCGCGAGCTCGCCGCCCATGAGGCCGGCGCGTTCGCGCATGCCGACGAGGCCGAAGGATGCGGGGTCGCGGCCGCCGCCCTCAACGAAGCCGCGGCCGTCGTCGGTGACAGTCAGCACCAGGCTCTCCGCGTCGCGATCGAGGGCCACGGAAACCTGTGTGGCGACGGCGTGCTTGGCGACATTGGTAAGGCTCTCCTGGAGGACGCGGAAGACGGTGGTGGCGTAGGGATCGGGCAGGTCGAGGTCTCCCTTGCCGAGGGTCAGGGTGCAGGCTACGCCGGTGCGACGGGTGAAGTTGTCCACCAGCCATTCTGCCGCAGCCGTGAGCCCGAGGTCGTCGAGCAACAGCGGGCGCAGGTCCGCGGAGATGCGCCGCACCGCGGCGACGGTTGAATCCAGCAACTCGTGCATCGCTTCGAGTTTGCGTGTTGTTTCGGCCGACGGCTGGGGAAGATTCTCGCGCAGCCAGCTCGCCTTGATCTTCAGCGCGGTCAGCGACTGGCCCAGCTCGTCATGCAGCTCGCGCGCGATACGGCTTTTTTCCTGCTCGCTCGCGTTGCTGGCGGCGAGCGCGAGGCCCTGCACTTCCCGGCGCGCGGCCGCGAGCGCCTCCTCCGCGCGCACGCGCGCGGTCACGTCGCGCAGGATCACGGTGTAGAAGTCCTGTCCGTGTTCGACCAGGTGCGAGATCGACGCCTCGATCGGGAATTCCTCGCCGTTGCGGCGCAGGCCCATCACCACCCGCGCGTGGCCCATGCGGCGCGACTGGCTGGCGGCGGCCCCGAAATCGCGCACCAGGTCCCGGTGTCCGGCGCGAAACCGTTCCGGGATCAGCCAGTCGAGCGGGGCGCCGACGGCTTCCTCCCGCGTGCACAGGAACACCTCCTCCGCGGCGCGGTTGAAAAGCACGATGTGCTGGCGCCCATCCACCGTGATGATGGCGTCCATGGCGGAGTCGAGGATGCCGCGCATGCGCGATTCGTCGCGGGCCAGCAGCTCCTCGTTGTGAGCGCGTTCGGTCACGTCGCGCAGGATCACGGTGAACAGCTTGCGCCCGCCCTCCAGGTGCTGGGAGATCGAGGCCTCGATCGGGAACTCAGTGCCGTCGGCGCGCAGCCCGCGCAGCACCGCTGGGTGTCCCACGGCACGTGAGGTGACGGCGGTGCGGCCGAACTCCTCAACGTGCAGGCCGTGGGCTTCACGGAAACGCGGCGGGATCAACATGTCCAGTCGCTGGCCCACCACCGCGGCGCGCGGCCAGCGGAAGGCGCGTTCGGCGGCGGCGTTGAACTGGACCACCTGTTGTGTCTCGTCGACGGTCACGATGGCGTCCATCGCCGATTCCACGATGCCGCCGACTCGCGCCTGAACATCCTGCAACACGCGCATCGCGACGCGGCGGTCTGCGATCTCGCGATAGACCAGGGCGAGCGTGGGCAATGCCATCACGCAGCCGATGCCGGCGGCCACCACCAGCATGACGTCGCGTTGCCAGCCGACGAGCGCCGCACCCAGCGCCAGCAGCGCGCTGATGCCCCCGGCCAGCAGCACCGGGAAAAGCAGCATCAGCAGCCGGCCGGCGGACAGGTCGTGCGAGCCATCTGCGGCCGGTTTGACGTTGGTCAAGGGGGCCCCTCCGGGCGACTGCATAGTGGACGGATGAACGAACCGCTGCTGCAACTCGTTTCCCGAGCCGCCGAGCCGAAACTGGTGGTGGACGGGGCGCTGCTGGACAAATACGGCGGGAACGGGCCGCGGTATACCTCCTATCCAACCGCCGACCGATTCGTGGAGGCCTTCGACGCCGGGGCGTATCGCCACTGGCTGGGCAACCGCGCCATCGGCGCCTTCAAGCGCCCGCTGGGATTATACGTTCACGTCCCTTTCTGCGACACGCTGTGTTTCTACTGTGCGTGCAACAAGATCGCCGCGAAGGACCGCGCGCGGGGAACGCGTTACGTGGATTACGTGCTCCGCGAGGCGCGCATGGTGGCCGGCGCGATGGACGGGCGGCAACGCGTTTCGCGCATGCATTGGGGCGGCGGCACGCCGACCTTCCTGTGCGACGAGGACTGCGCGCGCCTGTTCACCACGCTGCGCGAGCTCTTCGCCTTCGACGCCAACGGCGAATATTCAATCGAGATCGATCCACGCCGCGCGGATCGATCGCGCATCGCGATGCTCGCGGCACTCGGCTTCAACCGGCTCTCGGTCGGCGTGCAGGATTTCGATGTCGACGTGCAGCGTGCGGTCAATCGCGTGCAGAGCGTCGAGGAGACGCGCGAGGTGATCGAAGCGGGCCGCGAGCACCACTTCCGCTCCATCAACATGGACCTCATCTTCGGGCTGCCCCGCCAGACGGTCGAGGGGTTCTCCCGCACACTCGACCGCGTGGCCGAATGCAGCCCCGACCGCGTGGCGCTTTATGCCTACGCCCACCTGCCAACGGCGTTCAAGCCGCAGCGCCGCATCCAGGAGGCCGAGCTTCCGACGCCGGCGGTAAAGCTGCAGCTGCTCACGATGGCGATCGAGCGCCTCGGCGAGGCCGGCTACGTCCACATCGGCATGGACCACTTCGCGCGCCCCAGCGACGAGCTGGCGGTGGCGCAACGCCAGGGCCGCCTGGTGCGCGACTTCCAGGGCTACTCGAGCGGATCCGAATGTGACCTGGTCGGGCTTGGCGTCTCCTCGATCGGAGCAATCGGGCCGACGTATTCCCAGAACGTGCGCGGGCTCGTCGAGTACTACGCGGCGATCGACGCGGGCGAGCTGCCGGTGATGCGCGGCATCGAGCTGGACGCCGACGACCTGCTGCGCCGCGCCGTGATCCAGGCGCTCAGCTGCCGCTTTTCAGTCTCGCGCGAGGCGATATCGACCGCGCACCTGGTGGATTTCGACCGCTACTTCGCCACCGAGATGCGCGAACTGCGCGCGATGGCTGATGAAGGGCTGGTGGAGATCGACGAGGAGTGGATCAACGTCACCGCGCGCGGCCGGTTGCTGGTGCGCGCCATCTGCATGGTATTCGACAAGCACCTGCGTGCCTCGCAGCAGCGTGCGACGTATTCGCGCGTCATGTGAGCGCGCTCGCGTTAGCGGCATTCCTCGCCGGCATCCTTGGCGGCGTGCATTGCATCGGGATGTGTGGCGGCATCGTGGGCTCGCTCGCCGCGGCCTCGCGCGGCAGCGCCGTCGCGCGCCACCTCGCCTTCAATGCGGGGCGCATCACTTCCTACGGGGTCGCCGGCGCCGCGATGGGCGCGGCGGGCGCGCTGCTTGCCATGGCGGGACCGCTGCACGTCGCGCAGGTAGCGCTGTTCGTGGTGGCCAATGGGCTCATGCTGGGCCTCGGTCTCTACATCGCCGGCTGGGGCCGCGCGGTGGTGAAACTGGAAGGCCTGGGCGCCACGCTCTGGCGGCGCATCGAGCCGGCGCGGCGCGCGATGTATCCGGTGGACTCCACCGCGAAGGCGCTGGGCGCCGGCGCGGCGTGGGGCTGGGTGCCGTGCGGACTCGTCTACGGGATGTTGCCGCTGGCCGCCGCAAGCGGAGGGCCGGTGCAGGGGGCGCTGGTGATGGTGGCCTTCGGGCTCGGCACGTTGCCGCACCTGCTGCTCGCCGGGTTCGCCGCGCAACGTGTGCTCGCCTTGCGCAAGCGGCCATGGGTGCGCCGCGCCGCGGGGCTGCTGATCGTGGCGCTGGCCATCGTCGGGTTCTCGCGTGTGCCCGGGTTGCCTGACATGTTGCGCGCCGGCTGGGCATGCATCAGCTGATGTTCAACGCGTCTCCGCGGCCAGCAGGCCCGCGGCTTCACGCTCGAGGAACGCCAGGAATTGCGCTGCGGCGGGCACCAGTCGGCGGCCCGCGCGGCGCACGGCGAACCACTTTCGGCGTACCGGCAGGCCTTCCACATCGAGCAGGGCGAGGCGGCCCCAGGCGAGCTCGTGTCGCACCGTGTGCAGCGAGAGGAACCCCAGGCCGAGGCCCGCGATCACCGCCTGCTTGATGCTCTCGTTGGAGGCCATCTCCATCGAGGTCGGGATGGTCATGCGATGCGCGGCGAAGAAACGCTCCATCGCGGCGCGTGTGCCCGAGCCGTGCTCGCGCACGATGAACGACTCGCCGGCGAGCTGCGACAGCTTGAGCTTGCGGCGGCGCGAGAAGCGATGTTCCGGGGCGCACACCACACCCAGCAGGTTGGGCGCGAAGGGTGTCGCCACGCAATCGATGCCTTCGGGCGGTCTTCCCATGATCACGTAGTCGACGGTGTTGGCGCGCAGCTCCGCCACGATCTGCTCGCGGTTGTGGATGGTCATGCGGAAATCGACGCCCGGATGACCTTGCAGGAATTGCGCCAGCAGGCGCGGCACGAAATATTTCGCCGTCGACACCACGCCGAGGCGGATGCGCCCGCCGCGGGCGCCGCGCCAGCGCCCGGCCAGATCTTCGAGGTGCTCCACGCGCTCCAGCACCTCCTCGACCTGCGCCGCGAAATCGCGTCCCGCGTCGGTCAGCCGGATGCCGCGCCCGTCGGGCTCCACCAGTGCCACGCCCACGGATTCCTCCAGCTGGCGCAGCTGCATCGAGACCGCGGGCTGCGTGAGGTGCGACTCCCGCGCCGCGCGCGTGAGGCTGCCGGTGCGCGAGATGGCCGAGAAGATGTCGAGCTGCCGCAGAGTCCAGCGCCGTGCACTCATCAGTAATCCTTATATTACGTCGCACCATAACTGAGTAGACCTGATGTGACAAGGCTTTCACCATGGCGCATCACGAATCAAACGCGGAGGCGCTGTGGGCGCGAACGATCACCGAACCATCACCGATTCCAAGGCGCGCTACAAGGCGGGTGTCCTCAAGTACGCGCAGATGGGCTACTGGCAGCCCGACTACGAACCGAAGGACACCGACGTGCTTGCGCTCTTTCGCATCACGCCGCAGGAAGGCGTCGATCCCGAGGAAGCCGCCGCGGCGGTGGCCGGTGAATCGTCCACCGCGACCTGGACCGTCGTGTGGACCGATCGACTGACCGCGGCCGAGACCTATCGCGCCAAGGCCTACCGCGTCGATCCGGTGCCGGGAACGCCCGGACAGTACTTCGCCTTCATCGCCTACGAGCTTGACCTCTTCGAGGAGGGCTCGATCGCCAATCTCACCGCCTCGATCATCGGCAACGTCTTCGGCTTCAAGCCGCTCAAGGCGCTGCGCCTCGAGGACATGCGCATCCCGGTCGCTTACCTCAAGACCTTCCCGGGACCCCCGACCGGCATCGTCGGCGAGCGCGAGCGCCTCGACAAGTTCGGCCGACCGCTGCTGGGCGCCACCACCAAGCCCAAGCTCGGCCTCTCGGGCAAGAACTACGGGCGCGTCGTCTACGAGGCGCTCAAGGGCGGCCTCGACTTCATGAAGGACGACGAGAACATCAACTCGCAACCGTTCATGCACTGGCGCGACCGCTTCCTCTACGTGATGGAGGCCGTCAATCGCGCCAGCGCCGCCAGCGGCGAGGTGAAGGGCCACTACCTCAACGTGACGGCCGGCACGATGGAGGAGATGTACAAGCGCGCCGAGTTCGCGAAGGAGCTGGGTTCGGTGATCGTCATGATCGACCTGGTCATCGGCTACACCGCGCTGCAGTCGATGTCGAAATGGGCGCGCGACAACGACATGATCCTGCACCTGCACCGCGCGGGGCACAGCACCTACACGCGGCAGAAGAACCACGGAATTTCCTTCCGCGTGATCACCAAGTGGATGCGCATGGCCGGCGTTGACCACATCCATGCCGGTACCGCAGTGGGCAAGCTCGAAGGTGACCCGGCCACCGTGCAGGGCTTCTACGACGTCTGCCGCGAATCGCACAACGCGGTGAACCTGCAGCGCGGGCTCTTCTTCGAGCAGGACTGGGCGGGCTTGCGCAAGATGATGCCGGTGGCCTCCGGCGGCATCCACGCCGGCCAGATGCACCAGCTGGTGGATCTCTTCGGCGAGGACGTGGTGCTGCAGTTCGGCGGCGGCACCATCGGTCACCCGATGGGGATCGAAGCCGGCGCACAGGCCAACCGCGTGGCTCTCGAGGCGATGATCCTTGCGCGCAACGAGGGCCGCGAAATCCTGCGCGAAGGCCCGGAGATCCTCGAGAACGCGGCGAAGGGCTGCAAGCCGCTCGCCGCCGCGCTCGACACCTGGAAGGACGTCTCCTTCAACTATGCCAGCACCGATACGCCCGACTACACAACCACCGTAACCCCTGCGTAGCAGTCACCCCGTTAGCTGTCACCCCCGTGTAGCTGTCATTCCCGCGAAGGCGGGAGCCCAGCAAGGAGAAACCATGCGAGTCACCCAAGGCGCCTTCAGCTTCCTGCCCGACCTCACCGATGCGCAGATCCGAGCGCAAGTGGACTATTGCCTCGGCAAGGGCTGGGCAGTGAGCGTTGAACACACCGACGACATCCATCCGCGCAACACCTACTGGGAGATGTTCGGGCAGCCGATGTTCGACCTCTCCGATGCGGCGGGCGCGATGGTGGAACTCACGGCCTGCCGTGCGACCTTCCCGAAAAACTACATCCGCCTGAACGCCTTCGACGCCTCGCGCGGCTGGGAGGCGGTGCGGCTCTCCTTCATCGTGAACCGCCCCAAGGACGAGCCGGGCTTCCGCCTGCGCCGCACCGAGGTCGAAGGACGGGTGCAGCGCTATTCGATCGAGCCATACGCCACGACCATGCCCGAAGGACGGCGTTACCGCTGAGGGATGCGCATGAACGACCTCGGGCAGCTGGTTGGCCTCGCGCCCGTCAAGGCGCGCATCTCCCAGGTGACGGCACTGCTGGCCGTGGACCGCGCGCGGCGCGCACTCGGGCTCGAAGGCGCGCCTCCGAGCATGCACATGTCGTTCACCGGCAATCCAGGCACCGGCAAGACAACTGTCGCCCTCGAGATGGCCGGCATCCTTCATCGCCTCGGCTACTCGCGAAAGGGACACCTCGTCTGCGTCACCCGTGATGACCTCGTGGGGCAATACATCGGCCACACCGCGCCCAAGACTCGCGAGGTGCTCAAGCGCGCCATGGGTGGCGTGCTTTTCATCGACGAGGCGTATTACCTCTATCGCCCCGAGAACGAACGCGATTACGGCCAGGAGGCGATCGAGATCCTGCTGCAGGTGATGGAGAACCAGCGCGAGGACCTGGTGGTGATCCTGGCCGGCTACAAGGACCGCATGGACCGGTTCTTCGAAAGCAACCCGGGGCTGTCTTCGCGCATCGCGCACCACGTTGATTTCCCCGACTATTCTTCCGGCGAGCTGATGGACATCGCGGACCTGATGCTCGAGAAGATGGGATATGCGTTCGATGCGCCGGCGCGCGCGGCCTTCGAGCGTTACCTCGCGCGGCGCGCCACGCAGCCGCACTTCGCCAACGCGCGCAGCGTGCGCAACGCGCTCGATCGCGCACGGTTGCGCCACGCGAGCCGTGTCTTCCCCAAGCTGGGTGATGCCGACCGCGAGGTGCTGATGACGCTTCGCGCCGAGGACATCCTCGCCAGCCGCGTGTTCGGTGATGAAAGCGCGGAGGCTTGAGCGTGCTCGAGGGATTGATCTTCGACTCGTGGCATCGCGATCGGAGGGCGGCATGCAACCTGCGCGCGTGACCGTCACGCAGTTCCTGATCGATGAGCGCCGGCGCTTCCCGCACGCCACGGGCGAGCTCAACGGCCTGATCCTGTCGGTGGCATTGGCGTGCAAGACGATCGCGGCGCGAGTCTCGCAGGGCGCGCTCTCCGATTCGCTCGGAGCAGCGGGCGCCACCAACGTGCAGGGCGAGGCGCAGCAGCGCCTGGACGTGATCGCCAACGAGGCCTTCCTGCACTGCGTGGCAGGCGGCGCCCACGCCGCGGCGGTTGTGTCCGAAGAGATGGAGTTGCCGCAGGAAGCGAGCGGCGGCGAGCGCGCCCGGTACCTGCTCGCCTTCGATCCCCTCGACGGCTCCTCGAACATCGACGTGAACGTGGCGGTCGGCAGCATCTTCTCGATCCTGCGCTCGCCGGGGCGCGACGTGGCCGCGTGCGAGGCGTCTTTCCTGCAGATGGGACTGCAGCAGGTGGCCGCGGGCTACGCGATCTACGGGCCGAGCACGATGTTGGTGCTCAGCGTGGGATCGGGCACGCATGCTTTCACGCTCGAGCGCTCGGTGGGCGAATTCCTGCTCACGCATCGCGACCTGCGTGTGCCGGAGCGCACTTGCGAATTCGCCATCAACACTTCCAACAGCCGCTTCTGGGAGCCGCCGGTGCGCCGCTATGTCACCGAATGCCTCGCCGGGGCAGCAGGTCCGCGCGGGCGCGATTTCAACGTGCGCTGGATCGCCTCGCTCGTGGCCGAGGCGCACCGCATCCTGATGCGCGGCGGCGTCTTCCTCTATCCGCGCGATCGCAAGCAGGAGCCGCCGATCCCGGGGCGCCTGCGCCTGCTTTATGAAGCCAACCCGATCGGCTTCCTGATCGAGCAGGCCGGCGGGCGCGCCAGCAACGGCCGCGGGCCGGTGATGGAAATGGTGCCGGAGAAGCTGCACCAACGCGTGCCTTTCGTGTTCGGCTCGCGCGAGGAAGTCGAGCGCATCGAGGCCTACCACGGCGACGCCGCCGCCATCCCCGAGCTCGACATGCCGCTGTTTCAAATCCGCGGGCTGTTCCGCGACTCCCTGGGGACCTGAATGTCGGCCAAGCACCCGATCATTGCGATCACCGGTTCCTCGGGAGCCGGCACCACCTCGGTCACGCGGACCTTCGAGAAGATCTTCCGGCGCGAGAAGGTCGAGGCCGCGATCGTCGAGGGCGACAGCTTCCATCGCTACGCGCGCGCCGAGATGCGCGAGGTGATGGCGGCGAAGGCGGCCAGCCACTTCAGCCACTTCGGCCCGGAAGCCAACCTGCTGTGCGAGCTGGCGGGACTCTTCGGCGAATACGCGGAAAAGGGCACCGGCAGGCGCCGGCGCTACATCCACGACCAATCGGAGGCGCGCCGCTTCGGCGTCGAGCCGGGCCAGTTCACCGAGTGGGAAAACCTTCCGGCCGACACCGACCTGCTGTTCTACGAGGGGCTGCATGGCGCGGCGCGCACGCCCGAGGCGGACGTCGCGAAACATCCGGACCTGCTGGTGGGCGTGGTCCCGGTGATCAACCTGGAGTGGATCCAGAAGCTGCACCGCGACAAGACGATGCGCGGCTATTCGACCGAAGCGGTGACCGACACCATCCTGCGGCGCATGCACGACTACGTGAACTACATCTGCCCGCAGTTCACGCGCACCCACGTCAATTTCCAGCGCGTGCCCACGGTAGATACCTCCAACCCGTTCATCGCGCGCGAAATCCCCACGCCTGACGAAAGCTTCGTGGTGATCCGTTTCCGCGAGCCGCGTGGCATCGACTTTCCCTACCTGCTCAACATGCTGCACGACTCGTTCATGTCGCGCCCCAATACCATCGTGGTGCCCGGCGGGAAGATGGAACTGGCGATGCAGATGATCTTCACGCCGTTCGTGTGGCGGATGGTGGAGCGCCGCCAGAAGGCGCTGGCGCGCGGCACCGCCGAGCGCCTGGCGGGCGTGGCCGCCTGATAACCCGACCCACACTCAATGGGGCGGGGAATCCGGTCGGCGCGCAATGTCGGACTCGTAGGTTTCGGCCTACATTTCGTATCGGAACCGCCTGATAGGGCGCGCGCGGGTGAGCCGGGATCATTCAGTCGTCTGGAGCACAGGGGGGCGACCATGCGGAGAGATGAAAAGGCATTTACCGCGGAGAACTGCATGCGGCCCGAGGGCGACTACGTCGACCTCGACAGCCCGCTGGTGCTGAGCGACTGGACACGTTCGCTGGGCGTCACCGTGGATGAGCTGGTTCGCGCGGTGGATGCCGTGGGGACCTCGGCCGGGAAGGTTTACGACTACCTCTGGCGCGCGCGGCAGCGCACCTTCCACTGACTCAGAAGAAGACCAGCCAGGCCGATACCAGCATCAGCGCCATCCCGCCCGGGATCGCGATGAATATCGTCACCAGGATGCGTCCATCCGAAGCGCGGGCGGCCTCATCGTCACCCGGCTTGAGTTGCTGCGCGATCCTGCGCTCGCGGAACGCGACGAACACAACCGCCGACAGGATCACGACGAACGCGGCGATCACCGCCGCCAGGCTGTTGCCAAGGCTCAAAGCCTTCCTCCCGTCGTCCACCCCATGAAGTGTGAAAGCAGCAGCAGGCCGAATACCAGCACCGAAAGGCCGATGCGCGCCGTAAGCGCGATGACCGCGCGGTGGGTTGCGCCCTTGTCCGCGCCGACGAAGTACAGGCCGGAGAAGAGGCTGGCGATGACCGCGAAGAGCAGCAGCACGATGGTTATCTTCATGGCTTGAATATTAAGGGCGCCGGGCGGATTGCGACAGGTGCAGGCGGTTCGATTCAAAGCCATGGCAGTTGGCGAGTCCTGTGCAAATATGTTCTAGCCGAGCGCGAGCGCGCGGATCGCTTCCACGCTCCACTGGTTACCGGTGTTGATGCGCATGCAATTGGCGTACTGCCGCGCCGGCGCAAAGATCGGGCCTGGCGCGATGGTGATGCCCTTGCCGATGGCCGAGCGGTGCAGCTTCAGCGCGTCCGTGCCCTTCGGCATCTCCACCCAGCAGAAGTAGCCGCCCGAAGGCCGCGTCACGCGCGTGCCCGGCGGAAATTCCTCGCGGATGACTCGAATCACCTCGCGCTGCTGCGATTCGAGCGCCTTGCGCAGGCCGCGCAGGTGGTGGTCGTAGCCGCCGCTGCCGAGGTAATCCGCGATGCCTTCCTGCACCGGGATGCTGGTGGCGATGGAAGTGGTGAGCTTCAGGCGCTCCACCTTGCGCATGAATTTTCCCGGCACGCACCAGCCGATGCGGTAACCCGGCGCGAGTGACTTCGAGAACGATCCGCAGTGCAGCACCAGCCCATCGCGGTCGAACGCCTTCGCCGGAAGCGGGCGATTGCGGCCGAAGTGCAGTTCCGCATAGACGTCATCCTCGAACATCGGGATGCCGTGTTTCGCCAGCAGCGTCACCAGCGCCTTCTTCTTTTCGTCGGGCATCAGCGCGCCGGTGGGATTCTGGAAGGTGGGCATCAGCCAGCAGGCCTTCACGCCCTGCTTTCGAATCGCCGCCTCGAGGCTTGCGAGGTCGATGCCTTCCACCGGATCGGTCGCGATCTGCACGGCGCGCAGTCCCAGTCGCTCGATGGCCTGCAGCGCGCCGTACCAGCAGGGCGATTCGATCGCGACCACGTCGCCGCGCTGGGTCACCGCTTCAAGGCACAGGTTGAGCGCCTCCAGCGCGCCCGAGGTGATCACGATGTCGTCGGGCAACACGCGCACGCCATGGGCGGAGTAGCGTTTGGCGATCTGGCGGCGCAGCTCGGCGCTTCCTGGAGACAGGTCTTCGACGGTTTTCCACGGGTCCATCTGCCGCGCAGCCTTGCCGAGGTACTGCGCGAGCCTCGCCAGCGGATACAGCAGCGGGCTCGGGAATGCGGAGCCCAGCGGCAC
>JBDSMR010000086.1:0-54300 GCA_039915735.1 Usitatibacter sp.
GTTGGATTCCATAAAGTGAGCACTGCTATTGCTTGTCACCTTCTCAATACACCCTTGCGGATATACCAATCAGGTTTACGCGCCAGCCAGCACCCACCTCTATCGGCTGTAACTTTTTAAAGAGCGACGGCTATCCCTTGCAGTTCGAACCTCAAGGGATTGGTTGCGGGGGCAGGATTTGAACCTGCGACCTTCGGGTTATGAGCCCGACGAGCTGCCAGACTGCTCCACCCCGCGCCAGGCTCGGCGGTTTTTCAACCACCGAGAGGAACGATTATCGCATTCTGGCGGACCTGCGTCAACGAGTACTAACGCCGCATTCATAATTCGCCTGCAAATCAGTCTCTTGGCGACGGCGCCTCATTTTGCGTTGTCGAGGCGGACCTGGACTTTTTTGCCGCGAATGGTGGTCTTGCCCAGCGCCTTGATGACCTGCGCAGCCAGTTGTTCGGGCACTTCCACGATGGAGAAACGATCGGTGATCTGGATCGCGCCGATCAAGTTGCCGGCCACGCCCGCCTCGTTGGCGATTGCGCCGACGAGGTCCTGCGGCCTGATCGACGCCTGGCGCCCGGCACCAATGAAGATCTTCGTCATCTCGCCGCCCGGCGCGAGCCCGTGGGGCGCCTCGACGCGTTTCTTCTTCGCGCCCGACTTATGCGGCGCGGAGGTCATCGGCGTCGACGGGTTCTCCACCTTCTCCTCTTCACTCGCATCGCCGATCGTGGTCTGGTGATAAAGCCTCACTGCCGCCATCGCGATCTGCATCGGGTCGAATTCGTTCGAGAGCGCATCCACGACGACGCGGAAGTGCTCGTTGTTGTCTTCCGCCATCAGCGCTTCACGCAGTGACGCCCGCGTGAGTTCGAGACGGCGAGCGCGCATGTCCGCGACTGTCGGCACCTTCGCGATCTCGATCTTCTGGCGCGTGATGCGCTCGATGTTGCGCAGCTGGTAGTGCTCACGCGGTTCCACCAGCGTGATCGCCACGCCCTCGCGCCCCGCGCGCCCGACGCGGCCGATCCGATGCACGTAGGCTTCCGGGGCATTGGGGAGGTCGTAGTTGATGACGTGCGTGAGTCGATCGATGTCGAGGCCGCGCGCGGCCACGTCGGTGGCGATCAACAGCTCCGAGGCACCGGCACGCAAGCGCTTCATGACCTTGTCGCGCTGCTCCTGCGTCATGCCGCCGTGCAGTGCTTCAGCCTGGTAGCCCTGCGCGCTCAGCGTTTCCGTGAGCTCATCAACTTCGGTGCGCGTGCGGCAGAAAACGATCGCGGCCGCGGGCGCTTCGATATCAAGGATGCGACCCAGCGCCGTCATCTTGCCGCTACGGGGAAGCAGGTACGCTTCCTGGCGAACCTTCGGCACTTCGCCTGCCTTCGCCGGCGGCTTCGCGATGCGGATGCGCACCGGGTCGCGCTGGTTGCGCTTGGCGATCGCCTCGATGCGCGGCGGCATGGTGGCGGAGAAGAGGACCGTCTGCCGTTCGGCGGGCGCTTCCTTGAGGACGTTCTCGATGTCTTCCGCGAAGCCCATGTCGAGCATCTCGTCGGCCTCGTCGAGGACCACCACTTTTATCGAACCCATGGCGAGGCTTCCGCGGCGCAGGTGATCAAGCGCCCGGCCCGGCGTGGCGATCACCACGTCGACACCGGCGCGCATCGCATGGAGCTGGCGCCCGATGGGCTGGCCACCGTAGATCGGCAACACGCGCACACCCATGGCCTTGCCATATCGATGCACTGCTTCGGCGACCTGCATCGCAAGCTCGCGCGTCGGAACCAGCACCAGGGCCACCGGACCCGCCGTACCGCGACCTTCATTGAGGATGCGCTGCAGGATAGGCAGCGCGAACGCGGCCGTCTTGCCCGTGCCCGTTGCGGCCTGGCCGAGCAGGTCCCGGCCCTCGATCAGCGGAGCGATCGTCTGCTGCTGGATCGGAGTGGGCTCTTCGTAGCCGAGCGCGGTGAGTGCGGCGACGATGCGCGCGTCCAGGCCCAGCGCGAGGAAGCCCGCGTTCTGTGCAGGGGAGTGGGTGTCTTCTGAGGTCACGCGGGCCGCCTTTCGAGTACTGCCTGTGCGAGCGTGCCGCTATCGACATGCTCGAGCTCGCCACCGACAGGCAGGCCGCGCGCGATGCGAGTGATCGTGAGCCCCTTCCCCGCGAGCAGCTCGCTGATGTAATGCGCGGTCGCTTCGCCTTCGACCGTGAAATTGGTGGCGAGGATCAGCTCGCGAACTGCGCCATCGGTCGCCCGGCGAACGAGGCGATCAAGGTGGATCTCGCGCGGGCCGATGCCATCAAGCGGGGAAAGCCGCCCCATCAGCACGAAATACAGGCCCGAATAACTCTGCGACTGCTCCATCATCAGCAGGTCACCGGGGCTTTCAACGACGCAGAGCAGCGAAGGATCGCGCCGCGCCGAGGAGCACAGCGCGCACGTTTCGGCTTCCGTGAATGTGTTGCAGCGCGTGCAGTGGCGAATGCGTCCCACCGCGCCGGTCAAGGCATCGGCGAGGCGCTCGGCGCCCTTCACGTCACGCTGCAGCAGGTGATAGGCCATGCGCTGTGCCGACTTCGGTCCCACGCCGGGAAGGCAGCGCAGGGCGAGGATCAGCTCCTCCAGCGTGGCGGGTTTTTCCAAGGGCTCTCAGAATCCCGGCAGGTTCATGCCGGGCGGCAGGTTCATGCCCGCGGTGAACCCGGCCATCTTCGCCTGCGTGGTGGCGTCGGCCTTCCGAACCGCGTCGTTCATCGCCGCCATGACGAGGTCCTCCAGCATGTCCTTGTCCTCACCGAGCAGGCTGGGATCGATCGAGACCTTTTTCACGACGTATTTGCAGGTGATCGTCGTCTTCACCAGCCCCGCGCCCGATTGACCCTCGACCTCGATGGCCGCGAGCTCTTCCTGCGCCTTGCGCATGTTTTCCTGCATCTGCTGCGCCTGCTTCATCAGCTGGCCCAAGCCGCCCTTCATCATCGCGTCACCCCTTCTCTTTCGTTGCACCGGACGGCGGCGGTTCCGCAGGCCGGATGGATGAAGTCACCACCTCCGCACCGAGGTCGCGCACCAGGTCGCGCACGAAGGGATCTTCCTCGATCGCCTCGGCCGCATGGGCCTGGCGCTGGGCCATCTCCTTCGAGTTCCTGGCGGCGAGGCTCACGCCGGCGGTGCTGCCGACGCGCACCGTGAGGCGCGCGCTGTTGCCGAAGTGGCGCTGCAGCTCGCCCTTCAATTTGTCCTGGTACGCTTTCTCGGCATACATGCGATGCGTTTCCGGCACCACCAGCTCAAAGCTGCCGTTCTCGAATGACACGAGTTCCCCGTGGCGCGCGACCATGCCCGCCATGCCGGTGAGATTCAGACTTTCCACCAGCCCGTGCCAATCGCCGTTGAAAACAACCGGCGCGATGGCGCCCGGAACTGCTGCCGTCGATGGTGCCGGCGCGCCAGCGGTGGCCGGAGCACTTCTCACCGACGCGGGACTCGCAGGCGCTGCACTTGCGGCTGGCCGTGCCTCCGCGCGGGCGGCAGGAGCAGCCGAACGCGCAGGCCGCGCCTCATTCGACGGCTGCGCGAAAGTGAGCATGCGCAGCAGCGCCATGGTGAAGCCGGCGAATTCGTCGGGTGCGAGCGCGAGGTCGCGCCGCCCGAGCAGCGCGATCTGGTACATCACCTGCACGCGACCGGGCTCGAGCCTGGAAGCCATCGCCGCGATGCGATCCATGTCGGCCTCATCAGGCGCCGGAGTTGCGCCCGCCTGCGCCAACGCGACTCGATGCAGGATGGAGGCCAGCTCCTCGAGTGCGGAATCATAGGAAATGCTGCGCCCGGCGATGCGCTCCGCCTCCTCGATGGTCGCCTTGCCGTCGCCCGCTGCCACGCGCTCGAGCAGCGGCCAGATGAGATCGGAGCCGAGCGAACCCAGCATCTCCGCGACCTGCGAAGCGGTGACCTTGCCGCCGCCATGCGCGATCGCCTGGTCAAGCAGGCTCAAGCCATCCCGCAGGCTGCCCGATGCGGCCTTCCCCAGTTGCGCCAGCGCCGCTTCCTCGAACGGAATGCCTTCAGCCGTGAGCACGTGCTTGAGGTGCCCCACGATCAACGCCGGCGTGAGCGGCTTCAGGTTGAACTGCAGGCAGCGCGAAAGGATGGTCACCGGCAGGCGCTGCGGGTCCGTGGTCGCCAGGATGAACTTGACGTGCTCGGGCGGCTCCTCGAGCGTCTTCAGCATCGAGTTGAATGCGTTGCGCGAGAGCATGTGCACTTCGTCGATGATGTACACCTTGAAGCGCCCGGAGCTCGGCATGTACTGCGCCGTCTCCAGCAACTCGCGCATCTCGTCCACCTTGGTGTTGGTGGCCGCGTCTACCTCCATCAGGTCGACGAAGCGTCCAGAGTCGATGTCGGTGCAGGCGCGGCACTTGCCACACGGCTTCGACGAGATGCCGTTGGTTTCGCAGTTGAGGGCCTTCGCGAGGATGCGCGCGAGCGTGGTCTTGCCGACGCCACGCGTGCCGGTAAACAGATACGCGTGATGGAGGCGCCCGGAGTCGAGCGCGTTGGCCAGCGCTGTAACAACGTGCGGCTGCCCAACGATCTCCTCGAAGACCCGGGGGCGCCACTTGCGGGCGAGAACTTGGTAGGCCATTGGGTGGGCGCGAGGGCCCCGCTTCAGCGGGACCGGGGTCGGAATTCGGAGTGGCGAGGCTGACCCCCGGCACTTGAAGGGATCGACTGTGGCTGCTTCGTTCCCGACCTGACCAGGTTCATCGGCCTTCAATGCGGGGAGCCCCGCCACCCAAATTATGACACAGCGCTACCCGCTTCCACGGCGCATGTACGCAAGCCCGCAAACACGTCGGAGCGCTCCGGCAGGTAGAAATTGCGGAAGCGCGGATGCACCAGGCGCGGGCGCGTGGCGAAGCTCCCGCCGCGCATCACGTAGTGGTTTCCAAACCACGGCTGTGAATACTCCTGGTACGGATCGACCGCGAATCCCGGGTACGGAGCAAACGGGCTGCAGGTCCATTCCCAAACCCCGCCGATCATCTGCTCGAGCGCGCCTGTGTCATGTACCGCTGCGAATTCCCATTCGGCTTCCGTCGGCAGCCTGCGTTGCGCCCACTCGCAGTAGGCGCGGGCATCGTGAAGCGAGACATGCACCATTGGCGTGGCCCGCGCGATCGGCTGCCACTTGTCGAAGTGGCGAACCTGCCAGGAACCGTTGCGGCGCCGCCAGTGCGCGGGATAGGAGTAGTTGCCCGCATCGAGGAATGCCGCGTATTCCCCCTGCGTGACCGTTCGCGAAGCCATGGCGAAGGGAGCGACATGGATGCGATGCGCCCATTTCTCGTTGTCGAACACGAATCGCGACTCTCCCGGCTCACTGCCCAGCCGGAAATCACCGCCCGCGAACTGCACATCTCGCGCCTTGCCAGCCTTCGCGGGCCGAGGCGCCAATGTATCAATGGATGGCGGCGGCAATGAAAGCGTCTGCAGCGACATCAAGAGCGCCTCGCCGTGCATGTCCTCGTGCAGCAGGGCGAGCCTGAAGAAATAGTCATCACCTTCGGGAGGCAGCTGCGCCAGCGCCGCAACCGTACGATCGAGCGAATTCGCCATGTAGCCACGCAACGCGGCAGGTGATGGCAGGTCGAGGTGCCAGCGCGTGTCATGCGGCACCGCGCTCGAATCGAGCAGCGCATCGGCCCTGGGAAGGATCGAGGGATGTTCGCGCCGCTGCGTCTTCTCGTCATATCGCGAGCACCAGACTTCCTGGAACCAGGCGATATGCGCCAATTCCCACAGCGGCGGATTGACGAGGGCGATGCAGGGAAACTCCTCGCGCGCGAGGTCCAGGTGCGAATACATCGCCAGCGTGCGGCTGCGGGCGTCTCGCAGCGCGCCTGCCAACTCGCCACCTTCGTATAATCGTTCCATGGGCTCGCTTGCTAGACCTGTCGTATGCATCGTGACACCCGGAACCCGATCGGCGAACAACGGCAACTGGCGTACCGGGGCACGGTGGTCCGAGATGCTGCGCGACCGGTACAAAATCATTCTACAGACGAGCTGGGACGGCGCGCGCGCCGATGTCCTGCTGGCGTTGCACGCAAAACGCAGCGCGGCGTCAGTGGGGAAATTCAGCGCCGCGCATCCGGAAAAGGGCATCGGCGTCGTCCTTTCCGGCACGGACCTTTACCGCGACCTGGCGGCTCACGATGCGCAAGCAATCCGGACCCTCGACCTCGCACACCGCATCGTCGCGCTGCAGGAGGATGCCCTTTCCCTGCTGCGGCCCGCCTGGAAACGCAAGACGGAAGTGATCTTCCAGTCGGCGCGCGTGCTGGCTCGCGCCCGCAAGCCTTCGTCGTCACTGGGTTGCGTGGCAGTGGGCCATCTGCGCGACGAGAAGGATCCCCGGACCTTGTTCGCGGCGATGCAAATGCTTCCCCCGGACCTCCCAATTACCGTGCGGCATATCGGCGCGCCATTGGATGAGTCGTTGGCGAAGGCCGCAGTCGCGCTGGCGCGCCATGACGCACGTTACCGCTATGTTGGAGCCCTCCCCCATGGCCTGGCGCGCGCCGCCATCAAGTCCGCGCACCTGCTGGTGCATCCGTCGAAGATGGAAGGTGGCGCCAACGTGATCGTCGAGGCGGTGACGAGCGCTACCGCGGTGCTGGCCAGCCGCGTCTCCGGCAACGTCGGAATGCTGGGGCGAGGCTACGGCGGATTTTTCGAGCCCGGCGATGCATCCGGTCTGGCGCGCTGCCTCGTACAGGCCTTCGAGGACCGGGAATACCTGCGCGCACTGGAGCGGCAATGCGCGCTCCGCCGACCACTTTTCAGCCCCACGGCCGAGAGGCGTGCGCTGCTGCATTTGGTCACAAAACTGCTCCGCTGACGGGGCGTAGAATCGTAGGCCAGTTGGACAGAAAGGCAAGCTGATGGACATGCAAGTGAAGTTGACCCAGTTCAGCCACGGTGGCGGATGCGGCTGCAAGATCGCGCCCGGCGTGCTGGAGCAGATCCTCTCCCGGAGTGCACCCGGCATCCTTCCCAAGGAGTTGCTGGTCGGCATCGAGACCGCCGACGATGCGGCCGTCTATCGCATCAACGATCGACAGGCGATCGTCGCGACCACCGACTTCTTCATGCCGATTGTCGACGATCCATTCGACTTCGGCTCCATCGCCGCCACCAACGCGATCTCCGATGTGTACGCGATGGGTGGCCAGCCGCTATTCGCGCTGGCGCTCGTCGGCATGCCGGTCAACCAGATTCCGCTCGAGGTCATCCGCAAGATCCTCGAGGGCGGCGAGTCGGTTTGCGCGCGCGCGGGTATCCCGGTCGCCGGCGGCCACACCATCGATTCGGTCGAACCGATCTACGGCCTGGTGGCGATCGGCATCGTCGATCCACGCAACATCAAGCGCAACGCGGGTGCGCTCGCGGGAGACAAACTCATCCTCGGCAAACCCATCGGCGTGGGCATCCACAGCGCCGCGCTCAAGAAGGGCCGCCTCGACGACGCCGGCTACAAAGCCATGATCGCCGCGACGACACAATTGAACACGCCCGGCATCCGCCTCGGCCAGATGGAGCATGTGCACGCCCTGACGGACGTAACAGGATTCGGTCTCGCCGGGCACCTGCTGGAGATCGCCAAGGGCTCGAAACTGGGTGCGAAGCTCGACTGGAAATCGGTCCCCCTGCTGCCGGGCGCACTCGAATTTGCCCGCGAGGGAATTCTCACCGGCGCTTCAGGCCGGAACTGGGGCGGCTACGGAAGCCGCGTTCAGTTGGGCCAGTCGCTGGGCGAAGCGGAGAAGGCCCTGCTCACCGATCCCCAGACCAGCGGGGGCCTCCTGGTCGCCTGCGATGACAAGGGAGTCGACGATGTGCTCAAGGTATTCCGTGAAGAAGGCTTCGCCCACGCGGCGGTGATCGGAGAAATGGTCGCAGGCTCCGGCAACCTGATGGTGTCCTGAGATGCGCGCCCCCCCGCGTCTCTCTCCTCTGCGTCGCGGATTGCTCTCCGATCGTTTCACGGCGGTGCGCAACGCAACACGCGCGCTCGCGGCCCCGCTTTCAGCTGAGGACTGCGCGATCCAGTCGATGCCGGATGCGAGCCCGGTGAAATGGCACCTCGCCCATACCACCTGGTTCTTCGAGAACTTCATAGTCGCGCAGGCGTACCCGGACCATGCGCCGTTCCATCCGTCCTTCAAGTACCTGTTCAATTCCTATTACAACGCGGTGGGTGAACGCCACCCGCGTCCTTATCGCGGACTGCTCTCGCGCCCCGCGCTGTCCGAGGTGATGGCGTATCGCGACCATGTCGAGGCGCGCGTTGTCGCGTTGCTCGCGGGTGGCAAGTTGTCCGCGGAGTTGCTCGCGCTGGTGGAGCTGGGTCTGAACCACGAGCAGCAACACCAGGAGCTCATCCTCACCGACCTCAAGCACCTGCTCTCCTGCAACCCCACGCGTCCGGCCTACCAGAAGAAATGGCCGCTCACGCCGGTATCGGCACGCGAGAAACACTGGGTGCGTTTCACCGAAGGTCCGCGCCAGGTCGGCCACGAAGGTGAAAGCTTCGCCTTCGACAACGAGTCGCCGCGCCACACCGTGTGGATCAATGACTTCGAAATGGCCTCGCACCCGGTGACCCACGGCGACTTCGCACGTTTCATCGAGGATGGCGGCTACAAGCGCCCCGACCTCTGGCTCTCAGCGGGCTGGGATCAGGTTGTAATGAACGGCTGGGAATCGCCGATGTACTGGGAAAAAATCAACGGCGCATGGCAGACCTTCACGCTGCGTGGCATGGCGCCGATAGAGACCAGCACTCCGGCCTGCCACATCAGCTTCTACGAAGCCGACGCCTTCGCGCGCTGGGCCGGAGCACGGTTGCCAACCGAGGCGGAGTGGGAAGTTGCTGCCGCCGGCGCGCCGCTCGAGGGCAATTTCGTCGAAAGCGGCGCGTTGCATCCGCTCGCACTTCGCGAAGCACCCGAGAAGGCGGGCGAGCTCTCGCAGATGTTCGGCGACGTGTGGGAATGGACGCGAAGCGACTATTCGCCCTATCCGCGCTTCAAGACCGCGCCGGGCGCCGTGGGTGAATACAACGGCAAGTTCATGGTGAACCAGTACGTGCTTCGCGGAGGCTCGTGCGCCACGCCGGCGTCACACATTCGCGCCACCTATCGCAACTTCTTCCCAGCCGAAGCCCGCTGGCAGTTTTCGGGCCTGCGCCTGGCGCGCGACGCCTGACCGGAATGGCCTCCGCGGACCTCGAGGAAGCGGTAGCCCACTACCGCGATCTCGCTCCACGCTACGACTACAGGACACGCCGAATCAACGCGGTCCGGGAGCGCGCCATCGCGGGCCTCGCCCTGCGGCCAGGTGAAATCGTGCTCGATGCCGGGTGCGGGACAGGTTGGTGCTTCACAGCACTATCCGCGGCCGTGGGCCCGCAGGGCCGCGTCATCGCTTTCGATCCCTCGCCCGACATGCTGGCCGTTGCGCGGCTGCGAGCAAGCACCACGCCGATCGATTTGCTGCATGCGACCGCGGAAGAGGTGACGTTGCCGACGGCGCCGGACGCCATCCTCTTCAGCTACACACACGACCTCATCCGCTCGCGCCCCGCTCTCGACAACCTGTTCGGGCAGGCGCGCAAGGGCGCGCGCATCGCCGCCACCAGCACCAAGCTCTACGCCCCGTGGCTCTTTCCTGCCAACTGGTACCTGCGCCTGACGCATCGCGGCTACATCACGAACTTCGAAGGCTTCGGCGCCCCGTGGTCGACGCTGGCGGAATACCTGGACGATTTTCGCCTGGAAACCAATGGGCACACCCAGCACTACGTCGCCACCGGCCGCCTTCGCGGCTGATTCACGCCGTCGCGTAGAACAGGTGGTAGCTGTTTTCCGCGCTCTGCCAGCGGCGGATGCCTGAGAACCCGGCGCTCGAAAGCAACGCCTCGAACTCCAGCGGCAGGTACTTGTACGAATTTTCCGTGTGGATCCGCTCCCCGACCTTGAAGGTGCGGCGAACGCCCGCAAGATCCACGACCTGCTCGCGCAACGATTCCAGGTGCATCTCCACCCGCCCCGCGGCCGCGTTGTAGAAACCGCGATGCACGAAACCGTCGAGCGAGAAGTCGAAACCAAACAACCGGTTGAGATGGCGCAGGACGTTGAGGTTGAATGCGGCCGTGACACCGAGCGCGTCATCGTAGGCGGCGTCCAGGATGGCTGAATCCTTCTTGCCGTCGACGCCGATCAGCAGGCCACTTCCGGGACGCGCAACGCATTGCGCGCAAACCATCGAAAGGAATTTCACCGCTTCATCTGGCGTGAAGTTGCCGATACTCGAGCCGGGATAGAAGAAGGTCGCGAGCGAGTCGTCCAGCACGCCTTCGAGCGGCAGGCCGACGGTGAAGTCAGCCACGACCCCCACCAGTTCTACCTGCGGGAACTCCGGCGCGAGGCGCGCAAGGGAGCGCTCCAGTTCGCTGCGAGCGAAGTCAACCGGCACGTAGCGCGACGGCGAGATGAACGGCAGCCACCCCTGAGCCTTGCGGCAATCGCCGGCGCCGAGGTCCACGAACTGGCGCCCCTGCCCCAACGCCCCGGTGATCTCCTTGCGGCGCTGCTGGAACAACGCCACCTCGGTTCGGGTGGGGTAGTACTCCGGCAGCAGGCAGATGGCGGCATAAAGCGCGCAGCCGATGTCGTCATAGAAATATTTAGGTTCGATGCGCGGCGGATTTTCCAGCAGCGCCTCGATTACGCGGGCGCACTCGTCCCCCGAGGATGCGTTGGAGCGATCGACAATCCGGTAGTGGATCGGCTTGCTATCGGGCACGCCGCGCCTCGGCAACCAGGCTTTCCACGATGCGCAGCGGCTCGCCCTGGCTCCAGTCGCTCTCGCCGAAAGCGGAGAAGCGCAGGTTTCCCCTGCCATCGACGAGGAACGTCATCGGCAACCCGCCCGCGCCCCACGCGCGCGCGCTTTCCTTCGCGGGATCGAGCAGTACCGGCAGAGAAAGGCGGTTTTTCTTCATGAATGCGGCCACCTTTTCAGCACCCTCTCCGTAGTTGACCGTGAGCACCGTGAATGGGCGCCCCTCGAGTTTCACGCGCAGGCGCTCAATCGAGGGCATCTCCGCAATGCAGGGCTCGCACCAGGTGGCCCAGAAATTCACCAGCACCACTTGGCCGCGCAGCCGCGCCACGTCGACGCGCGCGCCGTTGAGATCCTCGCGCTCCAACGCCGGCGCCGGCTTGCCGGGCAGCGTCTTCAGCTCGGTCGCCGTGCCTGCATTGGCCGCGAGCGCGACGGCCATTGCAACGATACGCAGGATCGCGGTGTGCGGATTCAAGGGGGTCTTTGGCGGTGCCATGCGTCGACCAGATTACTATCATTCGCCAAATCGCAGGCTCGCACGGTGGGCCGAAAGCGGCGCCTGCACACTATCGAAGATCTCCCGGATGAGGGAAAATGAGTTCCCCCACGAGCGGAAAGAAATTTTCAGGATGCGAACGTTCACCGCAGTGGCGCTTGCAGGCTGCCTGGCCGCGACGCCGGCCGGCGCGCAAGCCCTCCAGGATCTCTACAGCCCGCTCATCGAGTGGCGCCAGGCCTCCGGCTTCGAGGTCACGCCCATCCACATGGGCCTGCTGCCCAATGGCAAGCTCTTCCTGGTGAACGAATACAACTACCTCCAGCACCCGGAGGTGATCCTCACCAAGCCCGGTTTCGAGCCGGAATTCCTGTTCATCATCCCCACCACGCCCCCGTTCATGACGCAGCCGGCGTCCGTCCTCATCACGCCGATCAAGAACCCCGCGCCCTTCAAGCCGGTGGTCTACACACGCACCAACATGTTCCGGATGAAGAGCCTGGTTTGCAGCGGCCACGCGCTGCTCGCCAACGGCAACCTCTTCTTCGCCAGTGGCGCGGACGGCATCGTGGACCTGACGCTCTACGCGAGCGGCAACCTGATCGACGCGCTGACCGTCGACGGGATCGCCGAGTCGACCACCTACAACACCACCCTGAATACGTGGACAGTCAATCCGAAGACGATTGTGAGGGGTCCGCTGGGCGAGCCGCTGCGCTGGTACGCAACGGTCACGCGCCTTGCGGATTCGCGCATGCTCGTAACCGGTGGATACGACGCAGTCATTCCCGTCAAGTCGTACAACCTGAGCGTCGAGGTGTTCGACTCGGCACGCAGGACGTGGACCATGGTCTCGGGCCTGGCCCAGACCCCACCGGGCGTCGAGAACCCCGACTATCCACACGTATTCCAGTGGCCCTACGCCGATCCGACCAGGAGCGTGATGATGATCGGCGGATCGGCGGAACCGCTGTTCATGCTCATGCCCTCCTCCCGTGGCGCGACCACATGGCAACACACCAATAACTTCCGCCCCGGCGCGAAGGATTTCATCGACGCCTTCGCGCCGCAGAAAGTGTTTCCGAACTACGGCTCGTCGAGCACGCTGCTGCCGCTGCGCCTGCCCCAGGACAGCTGGGGCTATGCGAACGGCAGCGTCCTTTACGCGGGCGGAGAGCACGACACCCTCCTCGAGGGCAACGTGGACGTCTACGACCCCGTCGCCGACGCATGGAGGCCGTCGATACCGATGCACGGCTACCGCCACCATCCGTCCACGGTGATATTGCCCGACGGCCGCATCCTCATCCTCGCGGGCCACGACGACGAGAGCCCGGTCAGCGAAACCGGTTATGCGGAATATGTCGATCCGAGGAACAACTTTGCCCTCACGCGCGGCACCTCCTTCATGCCCGAAGTGCGCGGTTATCACACCGTGACGGTGCTGCTGCCCGACGGGCGCGTGGTGGTCGGCTCCGGCAACGTGGACGGCAACGACGGTATCGAGCGCAGCGATTTCCGCTACTACTATCCCGACTACATGTTCAAGATTCGCCCGACGATGATGACGGCACCGGCGGCTCTCAGGTTCGGCGGCCTGGCGCAATTTACCGTGCCCAGGGGCACCGTCGTGACCGAGGCGGCGCTCGTCGGCCTCGGCTCACAGACCCATTCGTTCGATATGAACCAGCGCCACGTCCAGCTGCAGCTCACCGGGCCGGTTTCTTCTTGCCGTCGCGCCTGCATCGACACGTATACGATCACGGCACCCACGGCGCGCGAACTGGCGCCGCCCGGTCACTACATCCTGTTCATCCTCGACCACGACCGGGTGCCGTCCCTCGGAAAAATCGTCTCCCTCCAGTAGCCCCCGCAGGGGCGCCGGGACTAGGCGATTTCCCTCGCAGCCAGCGTGTACTTGAAGTTGTCGGCATCGAGGCTGTCGAGGCGGCCTTCCGCCGTCTCGCATTGCGGATACATCAGGAACGCGACCTTGCCGCGCTGCGACTTCGGCAGCTGCAGGTCATGCGCCGTGTTGTAGGCCAGCCAGTTCATCTCCCACGAGCCGAACAGCCGTTTGCGCGCCGCGAGCACCATTGGATCGTTCGGCTGCTTGCCGCCGCCTTCCTCGAGTATCACCTTGCGCACGTCGGCCGGATCAACCGGCACCCAGCCGTAGCCCTGCAGGTAGACCTCGGCACGGCAATGCTGGGCCTTGGTGACGTCTCCGCCGCCCTTGCCAAGGCTGCCGTAGCCCATCGCGGAAGCCGCGACGCGCACGCCGTACACATCGCGCGCGGGCACCCCTTCCGCGCGGGCCAGGGTCACGTAAAGCGCGTTCAGGTCGGCGCATTTGCCACCGTACAGCTTGTTTTCGATCATGAAGCCCACATCACCGGTGCCGCAGCCGCGCGTCTTCGCGTCACGGTAGGTGTTTTCGGCAATCCACTCGTAGATCGCGTGCGCCTTCTCGACATCGGTCTTCGCGCCCGAGTCCTTCATGATCGACGTCGAGAGTTCCTTCACCTTGCCGTTGATCGGCATCATGTCGGTCGCGCCCAGGTAGCGTGCGAGAACGGCCGGATCCTCGGCCTTCAGGGTGCCGGGCCTGGAAAGGTCCACTGCCGCGTCGCGCGTCGCGAAGCGGCTGGTGAGGATCAGCACCGGCCTGGTGCCCGGCTCGAATTCCGCCCACACCATGCCGGCGCCATATTTGGGATCCACCGACTGCGCCGCCTTGCCTCCTTCGGCCTGCCAGGAATTGCTGATCGAGCGGTGGTAGGCCGTGTCCTCGGTGAGCGGAGTCGGCAGCCAGATACGCGTCATGCCCACCGGCTTCAATACCTCCACGCGGGTGGTGACCTCGTAGGTCTTCCAGCCGGCCGCAGGGGCCGACTGGGCAAATGCGGTGGAGACAGTAGCTGGCAACGCGACGGTCGCGGAAGCGGCGCCTGCGGCGCGAATGAAATCACGACGATCCATGGGAGTTCTCCGGCAGTTAATGGGCCCAGCGGGGTAACAACGATGATATCCGATAAAATTGCGATTCCTTGCCTGCCAGCATCTCGATGCCCCCCACCCAGCCGCAGCTCTCGCTCGCCTTCGGGCTTGCCTTCGAAGACCTTTACCAACGCGCCGGCCTCGAGCGCCTCGACCAGGCTTTTTCGCAGGCGCTCGCCGCAGCGGACGAAGCGCTGCACACCCGTTGGTACGCTGCGCGCGGCGTTCCGGATGCAATCGAATACAAGGCCGAGGCGGAGCTGCTGATCGCGGTCGCGCCGCACCTGGACCGCTTCGTCGCCAAGCTCTTCGGCATCGAGGAAGAGTGGCAGGACCTGGTCGAAGGACATCACGAACTCGCTCCGCTCTTCAAGGTGAAGCGCAAGTTCGTGCAACGCCGCGCGATGCTCAAGGTAAAGGCCGAAGAGGCTGCGGGGCTCGATGGCCCCGCACTCCTCGCGCAGATCACGCAACGGCTCGGCGGCGCATTCGATGAACTGCTGTTCGCCAACACCATCGTGCAGTGGGTCGGGGACGAGGCGAATCACGCCGAGGACCTGGAACTCGCGGAAAAATTCGCGGCGTGGGCGGCGCACACACCTGAAGGCCGCCGGACTTTCAAGGGTGGCGTGTTGTTCAAGCCGCCGCAACGCGTGGATCCCATGCACCTCGTGCCGGTGCACACCGAGCGCACCAAAGGCTACACGGTCCACACGCTGCACCACATTCGCCGCCGCGAGGGATTCGCGCTCACCGACCATGGCACCCACCTCGCCGGCGCCCTCGACGAAGGCAACTACTGCATCTGGTGCCACGAGCAGGGCAAGGATTCGTGCTCCAAGGGCCTGAAGGAAAAGCCCGATAGCGAAGGCAAGGTCGCATTCAAGAAGAGCCCGTTCGGCGTGCCGCTTGCGGGCTGCCCGCTGGAAGAGCGCATCTCCGAATTCCACAAGCTCAAGACCGAAGGCTGGGCGATCGGCGCGCTGGCAATGATCGTGATCGACAACCCGACGGTGTGCGCCACCGGGCACCGCATCTGCAACGACTGCATGAAGTCGTGCATCTACCAGCGCCAGGAGCCGGTCAACATCCCGCAGGCCGAAACGCGCACCCTCAAGGACGTGCTCGAATTGCCGTGGGGCTTCGAGATCTATTCGCTGCTCACGCGCTGGAACCCGCTCAACCTGCGCCGTCCCCTGCCGCTGCCGGCCACCGGCAAACGCGTGCTGGTGGTAGGCATGGGCCCGGCGGGTTTCACGGTGTCCCATCACCTGCTCAACGACGGCCATACTGTGGTTGGCATCGACGGGCTCAAGATCGAGCCGCTGGAGGCGTCGATCTCGGGCGTCGACCCGCTCGGCAAACGCGTTCCGATGCGCGCCATCCACAACCTCTCGGAACTGCGCGAACCGCTGGAGTCACGTGTGATGGCCGGCTTCGGCGGCGTGGCCGAATACGGCATCACCGTGCGCTGGGACAAGAACTTCCTGAAGATGGCCCGCCTGCTGGTGGAGCGCCGCCAGGAATTCGCGGTCATCGGCGGGGTGCGCTTTGGCGGCACCATCACCGCCGAGGACGCCTTCGCGATGGGCTTCGACCACATCGCGCTCGCCGCGGGCGCCGGCAAGCCTACGGTGCTGGACATGCCCAACGGCCTTGCGCGAGGGGTGCGCACCGCCTCCGACTTCCTCATGGCCCTGCAGCTGACCGGGGCGGCGCGCACCGACTCGATCGCGAACCTGCAGGTGCGCCTGCCGATCGTCGTCATCGGTGGCGGCCTCACCGGCATCGACACCGCCGCGGAAGCGCTCGCCTATTACCCCATCCAAGTGGAAAAATTCCTCGCGCGCTACGAGACGCTCGTGACCGAACGTGGCGCGGGAGAAGTGCGCAACGAATGGAGCGAGGAAGAGACACAAGTCGCCGAGGAGTTCATCACGCACGCGATCGCCATTCGCGCCGAACGTGAAGGCGCCACTCGTGAAGGCCGCGAGCCGCGCGTGCTCGAACTCCTGCAGGGATGGGGTGGCTCCACCCTGGCCTATCGCAAGCGCCTCGTCGACAGCCCCTCGTACACGCTCAACCATGAGGAAGTGGAGAAGGCACTCGAGGAGGGCCTCTCTTTCGCGGAGAACCTCACGCCGCGTGAAGTGCTGGTCGACGACTTTGGCCATGCGCGCGCGCTGGCAGTGCGTGCCTCGATGACTGATGCCGACGGAAACGTGTCGTGGACCGACGTCGAGCTGCCCGCGCGCACGGTGCTCATCGCCGCGGGCACGCAGCCCAACACCGTGCTGGCCCGCGAAGACCCGGAGCACTTCGTTCTCGATGGTCGCTATTTCCGGGCCGTGGACGACGACGGAAATCCGGTCACGCCGGAGCGCTCCGCCAAGCCGGAGACGCCGCGCATGCTGATGTGGCGCGGGCCCGACGAGTGCTTCATGAGCTACTTCGGCGACCTGCATCCGTCCTTCTTCGGCAATGTGGTGAAGGCGATGGGTTCGGCCAAGCAGGGATATCCCAGCGTGAGCCGCGTGCTGCTGCGCAGGCCCTCCCGCCCCGCCGGTGACGCCGCGACGTTCATCACCCACCTCAACTCCCAGTTGCGCGCGACGGTACATCACGTCGAACGGCTCACGCCGAAAATCGTCGAGGTGGTGGTGCATGCGCCGTTGGCCGCGCGCAAGTTCCTGCCGGGCCAGTTCTACCGCCTGCAGAACTTCGAGACCCAGGCCGCTCGACCGGAGGGCACCACGCTCGCGATGGAGGGCCTTGCGCTGACCGGCGCGTGGGTGGATCGCGAGAACGGCCTGGTCTCCACCATCGTGCTGGAAATGGGTGGCTCGAGCGACCTGTGCGCGTTGCTGCGGCCGGGCGAGCCGGTGATCCTCATGGGCCCCACCGGCTCGCCGACGGAAACGCCGTCGGGCGAAACCGTGGCGCTCGTGGGCGGCGGGCTTGGCAACGCGGTGCTGTTTTCAATCGGCGCCGCATTGCGTGCCGCCGGATCGAAGGTGCTCTACTTTGCCGGCTACAAGAAACTGGTGGACCGCTACAAGGTCACCGAGATCGAAGCGGCGGCCGATGAGGTCATATGGTGCAGCGACGAGGCCCCGGGCTTCGCACCCAGCCGTGAAGGCGACAAGTCATTCGTGGGCAACATCGTGGACGCCATGGCGGCCCACGCATCGGGCGCGCTTGGCGCGCAGAAGGTACGGCTGCAGGACGCGGACCGGATTGTCGCCATCGGCTCCGACGGCATGATGGCCGCGGTGGCGCGCGCGCGGCATGCGGTGCTCGCAGCGTATGTGAAAAAAGCCCACGTCGCGATCGGATCGATCAACTCGCCGATGCAATGCATGATGAAGGAGATCTGCGCCCAGTGCCTGCAGCCGCAGGTTGACCCCACCACCGGCAAGACACGCTACGTCTTCTCCTGCTTCAACCAGGACCAGCCGCTCGACGAGGTGGACTTCCCCGGACTGCGCCAGCGCCTCGGGCAGAACACGCTGCAGGAAAAACTCACCGCGCAGTGGATCGATCACGCGCTCGCGATCGAAGGCGTGCGTCCCGCTTACCCCAGGCCCAGGTAAGTCGAGACACACGATGCCAGCTTCCGGTATCCCTCGGCATTGGGATGGTTGTCCCGCGCGTAGTACTGCTCCTGCGACAGCGGGCAGCGGGCGAGGACGCTGAAATATTCGATACGCGTGCCTTCCAGGATCTTCGCCACGTCGATCGCATAGCGGCCGGCCGCGGACTCGTACTTGTCCGGGACCTGTACGAGCCGGATCGTCGCCTCGGGAAACCGGGCGCGAATTCCGCGCAGCGCCGCGACATTCTCCTCGTAGGCGCGGGCCCGGGCGGGGCCGCTCCCGAACGCGGCGGGAAGGCGCGCGAGGAACCTGAGCAGCGCCGATCGCCGCAGCACCGCCCGCAACGGCGAGGGCGGCGGAGAGAGGCGCCGGCGCAACGCTTCCGCAGCCCCCTGCACGGCCGCTGGCGACTCATCCAGCCCGATGCCGTAAAGGAGCTGCCTCGTGCACTCCGTATCCGCGCTGCCCGGGGCGCATATCAGCACGCCCTGGTTGTTGATCAACGGTCGCCACAGCGGCCGATGGAAGTCGTCCGAAATGGCGATGATCACGATCTCCGGAAGCGCGGCCACCTGTCGGAAGCCCGCCAAGGCGCGCTCGAAATGCTGGACGCCGGTCGCCGGCGTGCCGAGGCTGTACAGCGTCGCGCCGGTTCGCTCGCGCAGGCTGCGCACCCAGGGTTCGCCGCCTTCCGCGCCGACGCCATACGAATCGCCGACGAAGGCGATGGTGCGCTTGCCTGACGCGGGCAGCGGATAGTCCCGGTCATCCACGTATCCCAGGTTGTTGGTCCGGAAACGCACGTCGTATTCGAGGCCCGCAACCGTTGACAGCGCGTAGCGCACCACGGCACGCGGCAGGTAACGGACGGCTCCGAGCTCATCGGCGCGCATCGCCGGCGAGCCAAGGATGATGGGCAGGTCGTCATTGAGGATGCGCGGGCTCGCAATGCGCACGATGGCCTCACCCAGGCCGAAGCTCAGGACAGCCACCAGGCCGGCGAGGCCGAGCCAGTGCGCTGCGCGCCGGTGGAACGACCGCTCTCCCATTGAGGGCTGATGCTAACATCCTGCGGACGACGGGATAATCGATGAGCACGCCTTTGGAAGCGCCTGTGTTTTCGCACGCTCACGGGAGCGACATCTACACCGTCGCCGGAGAACGGCGACTCGACCTCGTGATGGGTTTCGGGTCCGCGTTCCTCGGGCACGCCCATCCACTCGTCACCACGCGCTTGCAGGAACAGGCCGGGCGCCTCCTCAACTGCGCGCGCCAGGACACTGATGTCCGCCTGCGGGTCGATGCGCTCCTGTCGGGGCTGCTTCCGCGAGGCATGCGGGTCGGCGGGTTCTGCTCGACCGGCATGGAGGTCGCGGAATTCGCCATGCGCGTGGCCGCGACACACACCGGGCGCGCGCATTTCGCCGGCTTCTCGCACAGCATGCATGGCCGCTCCGCAATGACCGCCGGCCTGTGCTGGAAAAACGCCCCGCTGCACCCGGACAAACTGCATACACTGCCCTTCGTCGACGAGGCGGGTGAAGGCGCGATCCTGGAACAGCTCGCCGCGCTGCTTCGCAAGCGCCAGGTCGCCGCGTTGTTCGTCGAACCGATACAGGGCTCGCACGCGGCCTACGAGGCATCCACCGACTTCTACCGCCAGGCGATCGCCCTGTGCCGGGAAACCGGTACGTTGTGTGTGTTCGACGAAATCCTCACCGGCCTGTACCGCACGGGAACGACGTTCTACTGCAATCGATTCGACGAAGCACCCGACCTGCTGCTGTTCGCCAAGAGCATGGGCAACGGCTTCCCGGTTTCCGCCCTGGCGCTTGCCGCGCACATCCCGGTCCGGGCCGAGGCATTCCCGGGCAGCACCTTCGCCGCAAATCCCCTGGCGATGGCGGCGGTGGAAGGAACATTAACTGCGATGAAGGGGATGCCGATGGAAGCGCTGGTGGAATCGCTTGGAAAGGTCATCGCCTCAACGCTGGCTGGCCTGCGCGATGCAGGCGCAACCCTCAGGGGCCGGGGTGCGATCTGGTGCCTCGACCTCGGCAAGCGTATCCAGAGGGACGAGGCGATCGCCTCGATCCGTGAGGCGGGCGTGCTGGTCGGCTCCGTGGGCGGCGTGATCCGCCTGCTTCCCGCCGTGACGCTCGAGCCTTCACGCCTCGAGGCAGCCTGCCGCGAGGTGGTGCGTGCCTGCGAGCGCGCGTACACATGACACGCCACATGGCAAAGGGGGCCCCTTGAAGAAGAAGCTCTTCATTTTCGGCGCGAAGAACCTCGCCGAGATGTCGCACTACCTCTTCACTACCGACAGCAACTACGAGGTCGCGGGCTTCACCGTCGACGGGGAATACCTGAAGGAGAGCACCTTCCAGGGCCTGCCGGTGGTCGCCTACGAGGAGTTGCGCGCCGGCGCCGATCGCGAGGCGGTTGATATCTTCGTGGCGATCGGGGTTGCGAAGGTCAACAAGCTGCGCGCGCAGAAGGTGGCTGCGGTGCAGGCGGACGGCTTCCGCCTCGCCTCGTTCCTGAGCAGCCACGCCCGAGTCCCGAAAGACCTGCCGGTTCGCCCCAACACGATGATCATGGAGCAGGTGTGGATCGGGCCGAATACGCAGATCGGCTCGAACGTGGTGATCTGGAGCGGCACGCGGATGGCGCTCAAGGTGCGCATCGGCGACCACGCCTGGATCACGTCGGCGTGTATCGGTGAATCCACCGTGGTCGGCGACTACACCTTCGTCGGGCTGAATGCGACCCTGTCGCCGTTCATCAATGTTGGCGCCAACAACCTGATCGGGGCGGGCACGTTGATCATGCGCGACACGAGGGACAATGAGATTTACAAGGCCGAGCGCAGCAAGCCGTCCAGGGTGCCGGTTTCGAGAATCGAGAACCTGGGCCTCATCAGCTAGTGGATTATCACCTGCCCGAAATCATCGGCGCCCTGCGGCGCGGTGGGTACTACGACCGGGTCATGTCGGCGGGGCCCGAGCTTGATCGAGTGAAGGAATACCTGCGGTCCTGGACAGGAGAGCGGCCGCTACGCGCCAATACAATCCAGCGCCCGCACTATCCACTCTTCCCCGGCCTGCGCCACCAGCCGTTCCACGACCCGCGGGACTTTCCTGCCGCCGCGATCCTCGAGCGCGAGTTCGCCGCGATTCGCGCGGAGGCGCTCGCGCTCGACCACGCCGCGCTGCTCGACTACACACGGGCCGCGGGCATGCAGACGGGCGCGGGCTCGTGGACCCTGTACCTGTTCCATCACATGGGCGTGGAGGTCGAATCCGTCGCGCGCCGCTGCCCAAAGACACTTGCGGTGATCAATTCGCTCCCACGGGTGTGCACCAGCTACGTCTGGGGCGACACGCTGTTCTCGGCAATGAAGGGCGCGACACACCTGCACCCCCATTGCAGCACCGACAACCTGCGCGTGCGGCTGCATCTGGGGATCGTGGTCCCGGAAGGTTGCCTGCTGCGCGTGGCCGGGGAGATGCGCACGTGGGAAGAGGGCAAGTGCCTCGCGTTCGAGGACTCCTTCGAACACGAAGTGTGGAACCGCTCCGCGCTTCGCCGCGTGGTGCTGATTGTCGACCTGTGGCATCCCGACCTCACCGACATCGAAATACGCGCGCTCACGGCGGCGTTCGGAAAATCCGAGGTGCTCGGCCTCTTCCTTCACGAGCGCATCGGGATGACCCCCGATCCGGAAGACTACATGCGCCACATCCGTTCGGTGCTTGCGACGCAGGACAACTCGCCCGTGGTCCGGGAGTTCTGGCCGGCCTAACGCTTCCCGACGATGGTGGCGAACATCTCTTCGGGCGTCGGCAAGCGGGCGAGGCGCTCGCGGCTTTCGCGGGCCGCCTTGCGGAAGCGCTCTTCGTGCGCCTGCAGCTCCGCCACATCGAACGGCCTCTCGATATCCAGGTAGGTCGGCGGGTTTCCCATGAAGTGGGATTCGAGGCCATTGGCGTGCATCGGCCCGAGCAGGCGCGAGTTGTGGCCGGGGTCGAAGAAAAACACCGGCAGCCCGTTCCAGAGGCGAAGGAAACCCGAGGTCGAGAAGACCTGCCAGTAGAACGCGACCTGCGCGTCGAGCAACCGGCGCTCGAACTCGTTGAACGAACACGTGGCGAGGATGGTGACACCGGGTTCGCGTGCGAAACGCCGCGACAGCGCCTGCGTGATCGCGGCGGGCCCGACGAATGTCGGATGCCTGCCGTGGTCGAGCGCCTCGCGCATCCGCTGCGCCACCATGTCGCCGAAACGTTGCACCCCGTATCTCGCCTCCTGGAATTCGAGGTCGAACTGCGCGATCACGAACAGCCATCGCGGGGCGCCGGTGCGTCCGGGCGAAAGCGCCGCGACCGCGGCGTGGTTCGCGCGTAGCTCGCCTTCGCTACGGACATAAAGCGGATTGAAGAAGGTGGCGCGCGGCGTGCGCCCTGCCCCTCGCAGTTCCACTTCAACCGGGTAGATATGTGTGGCGCCCTCGAGGATCTCCTCGACCCTTCGCACGTGCCGCTGCATCGCCTTTTTCTGGATCAGCTTCGCGAGCGGCCCGAAATGCCGTAGCGCGCCGCGCGGCGCCGGCAGGTCGGCTTCGGGCAGGCGGCGGAACGTGCCGATGTAGGGGTCGCTCGTGGCAAGCCTGCAGCCGCGCTCGCCGAGCGTGTGCACGAGCTGGCCAAGCTCGCCCACGCTGAGCAGGCGCTGCGCGGCAAGAAGGTAGCCCGAGTACAGGCAAACCACGTGAGGAGCATGCGCTTCGACCGCGGCGACGATGTCCCCGAGGGATTCATACGGCCGGCAAGCGATACCGAGCCCGCGGCCGTGCAGCTCATACGCGCGGCGTGGAAGCAGGATGAGCGCACGCGCCGCGAGCGGCTGGTGATGCAGCATGTACATCACCACGCCGAGCGCGCCGAAGTCGTTGTCGATGACAAAAAGCAACCGGGTGGTGCTGGAAGCCGCGTCCGTCATCGATGTGCTTGAGGTGAAACGACCCGGAATTATGTTGTTTGTCGCGATGGCGGGCAAGTATGCTCTCGGGCATGAACCCGGTCATGAGAAGCCAGGCGGTGCTGGCGGCAGCACACGCGGGCCGTCTCCTGGTGTCCCTCGTGACGGCAAGTGTCCTCGGTCGCAGCCTCGCGCCGGCCGATTTTGCTTTCGTGGCACTCCTGTCGGGCATCTACATCGTGGCGGTGGAAGTCCTCGACATGGGAACCACCGCGGTCGCGAACCGCGAGATCGCGGCGCAGCCGGCGAAGGAGCGCGAGACGCTGGAGGCATTGCTCGCGCTGCGGCGGCTCGTCGCCGTCGCCGTGTTCGCCGCGTTGCTCGGCCTCGCGTGCAGCGAGTACGTGGTGGAGCGCGAACTGCGCATCGTCCTCGCCATCGCGGCGTGCGGCGTCTTCCTCCTGCACCTGCACGCCTACCAGGTCGTGTTCCAGGTGCGCCAGGCCTACGGACGCGTCACCGCACTTGCGCTCTCGTCGCAAATCGGTTTCCTTCTCGCCTGCGCCGTCATGCTGAAATTCTCCGCCGCCGGCGCCGCGATCGGCCTCCTCGTGGTGGCGCGCGAGGCAGTGCAGGCAATCGGCTCGCGCTGGATCGCGGTTCGCATGCTGGGCTCGCGCTTGCGCGCCCGCTGGCTCGATCCGCGCATCGGGGCCTTGCTAAAGGCCGGGTGGATGATCGGCGCGGCCGGCATCTGCTACAAGGTCAGCGCGTACGCCGGGGGTTTCATGCTGTGGCAGATGTCTGCCCCCGAGTCACTCGCCAGCTTCAACGCGGCGCAACGCCTGCTCGCGCCCATGACGGACCTGGCCTGGCTCTTCGTGACCCCGTTGATCGCCGCGCTGAGCGCGTCCCTGGCCCTGGACCCGCCCGCGTTTCGCGCGCAACTCGCGGGCTACCTGAAGTTCATGCTGGGCATGTCGGCGCTGGGTGCGGTCGCGGGATATTTCCTCGCGCCCTTCGTGCTGCGCTTCCTCTATGGCGAAACCTACGCGTCCGGCCCCCTGTCGGCGGTGGACCCATTGCGGTGGCTTCTGCTTGCATACTTGTTCGCGGTTGTCTCGCCGCTGCTGGTGGTGACCGAGCTCGCGCACGGAAACGCGAAGGCGCTCCTGCTGGCGGCCGCGGCGACCCTCGCCCTCAATCTGTCGGTGAATACGTGGGCGATCCCGCGCTACGGCGCCGAGGGCGCGGCCGTGGTGCTGGCGGGCTGCGAGGCATTCCTGTTCGCGGTTCTGCTCATCCGGTGCGCGGCGCGCGGCGACCTGGGGCGACCCCGACGCGCTCGCGTTTGACCCCGACCCGGCCGGATGTTAGGTTACTTCAAAGGCTGTCTCCGTGGGCCGAAGCGCCCGAAAACCCGAATAAAAACCTGAACTTGCGCATGAACATCCGACGGGGCCGCGATGCCCGAGCATAAGACGATTCCGATCGTCCCGAGCGACCCCGAAGCCGAGGCTCCCCAGCCTCCTGTTGTCGCCGCCGCAGCCCGGCCGCGTGACCTGTCTTCGCGGGTCGGGCTCGACCTCGCCAAGCTCAAGGGCCTGGTGCCGGTCGCGCGGCGCCACCTCGAAGGCGAGTTGCGCGATGCCACGTATGTCCGCAGCAGCGGGCGCGTGGACATCACCAGGCCACGCCGCTTCTACGGGATCCTCAACGAGCGCTGCAACCTCAAGTGCCAGGGCTGCGACTACTGGCGCCTCGAGCACTACGTGGACGAGCTTCCAGCCACCGAGTGGATCCGCGTGCTCAAGGAGATCAAGGAGTTCGTCGGTCCCTTCCACATCAATTTCAGCGGCGGGGAGCCGCTGGTGAAACACGGCATCTTCGACATCCTCAACTATTGCCGCGACAACGGGATCCTCGCGGGCATGACCACCAACGCAATCATCCTCAAGGACCGGCAAGCAGCGCAGCTCGTGGAGGCCAGGCTCTTCTCCCTCAACGTCTCGCTGGACGGCGCCCTGGAGGCCACGCACGACCTGCAGCGCGGCGTGAAGGGCTCGTACGCCAAGGTCCTGCGCACCATCGCGCTGATGAAGGAGCATTCCGCGAAGACCGGCATCAAGGTGCCGATCGTGATCAAGCCGACGGTGAGCCGCCTAAACTACCAGGAGATGCCCGATCTCGTCCGCATGGTGGCCGCACTCGGAGTCAACGGCATCCTGTTCCAGCCCCTCGGCGACTGGGGAACGAAGGAGATCGACGATCTCTGGATCCACGACATCGACGCGCTGCAATCGGTCGTGGACGAAGTGATCGCGATGAAGCGCAAGGCCTACCCGATCCTCAGCGCCGAATGGCATCTGCAGGACTGGGTGACGCACTTCAAGCGCGAGCGGGCGCCGAACACGCCCGACCGGCTGCGCCGCGCGGGACTCGCATCGCGCCCGCCATCGGCCGACACGCCGGTGGATGATTCCGACGACGTGCAGTGCTGGGTCGGGCTCACGACGATGCACATCAAGACCGACGGGACGGTGGTGAACTGCCACACGCTCGACCCGATCGGCAACGTGAGGAATCAATCCGTCCGCGACATATGGCACGGCGAGGTGGGCCGGCAACGCCGCGCCGAAACGGTGAAATGCACCATCGGATGCAGCGAGAACTGCACCATCAAGCGCACCGTGCGCCAGAGCTTCCAGGGCGCGATGCAGCTGCTCAAGATCTAGTCGTCGTTTCCGCCTTTCGCGGCCCCAACCGGCTGATCCACACCCAGCAGCGCCCGGAACGCCTCCACCATGCAGCGCCGGCTCACGGCGGCGCGCTCGGCGTAGTCGCGACCCGGACGGAACACGGCCGCGATGCCGAAGAGCACGGTCCGCACGGAAAATCCCACCAGCAGCATGGCGTCGAAGGCGGGCAACAGCAGGGCCCGGTTCCTCATCGCGAACACGGCCCGCAGCCCGCGCATCTTGAATTGCTGCACCTCGACCGTCTGCTGGACGAGGCTGCGCCCCTGGTGGTGGATCACCGTCGCCGACGGGGTGTACATCACCTTCCACTCGCCGAGCCGCAGGCGGTCGCAGAGCTCGAGGTCCTCGCCATAGAGGAAGAAGCGCTCGTCGAAGATCGTGGTGCGCAGCGCGGCGCGGCGCAGCAGGAGGCACGCCCCACTCACCCAGCCGACCTCCACGTCGCGCGAAGGCTCGCTTTCGAGATAGAGCGGCGGCGGCAGCAGTGCCTCCGGGACGATGCGGTTGAGCAGGAGGAAGTTGCACGCCACGTTCAGCAGCCGCGGCGGGTTGCCCCCGGTCCAGCGCTGGAAGGAGCCGTCGGTGTTCAGCAACCGGCAGCCGAGCACGCCGATTTCGTTGCCGCGCTCCATGACCTCGAGCATCCGGTCGATCGCGTGGTCGAGCACCAGCGTGTCGGGGTTGAGCAGCAGGACGTAACGCCCGCGCCCCATTGCGAAGGCCTGGTCGTTGGCGCGCCCGAAGCCCACGTTGTCCTGGTTCGCGATCAGCCTCGCCATGGGGAACTCGTCGCGAACCATCTCGACGCTGCCGTCGCCCGAATCGTTGTCCACCACGATCAGCTCCCACTCGGCCTGCGGGAGCTGCATCTGATCGTAGAGGGAGCGCAGGCAGTCGCGCAGGTACTCGCGCACCTTCCAGTTGACAACGATGACCGTGAGAGTGAGTGGCACGTCGGCGAGCGGGGTCGGGGCGCCGGACCACACCGGCTCCGAGCCGTCCTGCGCCCAGTTGGGCCGGTGGATCCGCCGACGTGCCTCTCGGAACGCCCAGACAAACGGGCGCGACAGCAGGAACGGAAGCGATCCTTCGCGGAAGAGCCGTGCCAGCCCCGTGACCCGTGAACCCGGCACGCGCATCTCCTCGACCGCGAGCGCGGTGAGGTGCACGCGGCGGCGGCGCTGTGCAACCACGGGGCCCACCGTGTCCTTCCAGCGGTCGATGAGCCAAAGCGCCTCGTTGTGCATCCGGACAGCACCGGTGCGCGACAGGCTCTTCGGGTGCAGCCGATAGCGGCAGACGACGCTCTGCACCGCGCGCACCCGGCGCCGGTGCGAGAGCTCGAGGTGGAGGTAGTAGTCGGTGATGAGCTCGACCCAATCGGGGACAGTGCCGGCCTCATCAACCGCCGAGCGGCGCATCATCGCCGAGCTCATCGAGATGAAGCACGATTCGTTGAAGAGGCGATCGAAGAGTTCGCCCTGCGGCAGCGGGTCGAATTCGTGGCGATGGTCGAAGTCGCGCTCGCGCCCGCCCGCCGAGAAGGAGACGGCGCGGCCGTAGATGATCGCCACGCCCGGGTCGTCCAGCGCGAGCTGCATCTCGAGCTTTTGCGGCAGCCACACATCGTCGTGATCCAGGAAGGCGAGCCATTCGCCGCGCGCCTGCCGGATCGCGAGCGTCCGCGCCCGCCCCAGGGGCATGAGCTCCGGCGAGCGGAAGTAACGCATTCGCGGATCGCCGAAGGCATGCGCGATCGCGCCGGTCTCGTCAGTCGAGGCGTTGTCCCAGAATACGAGCTCCCAGTCCTTGAAGGACTGGGCGAGCACGCTGTCGAGCGCGTCGCGGACGTACGCCGCGCCGTTGCGCACGTTCATGATGATGCTGACGCGAGGCGGCTTCTGCACGTCGGGCTGCCGCTGGTCCGTCGCGGCGGACTCGGCCGCCAGGCTTTCTGGATGCATCAGTCGAGGGCGAAGGCGGACTCGTAGCGCTCGCCCTTGACGGTCTGGGTCTCCTTCTCGGCGACGCAGCAGCCGGCGACGAGGAGGTCGAGGTCGGTGCCGAGGAAGCAGCGGAAAGCGTCGAGCGGCGTGCACACGATCGGCTCGCCGCGGACATTGAACGAAGTGTTCACCAGCACGCCCACGCCGGTGAGGCGCTTGAACTCGGCGAGCAGCTTGTGGAAACGCGGATTGGTTTCCGGGTGCACGGTCTGGATGCGTGCCGAGTAGTCGACGTGCGTGACCGCCGGGATTTCGGAGCGCGGGACGTTGAGCTTCTCGATGCCGAAGAGCGACCTCTCCTGCGCGGTCATCTCGCGCCGCTTCGCGGGCCGCACGCCGGCCACGAGCAGCATGTACGGGCTGTCGGCGTCGATCTCGAACCACTCGGCCACGTCCTCGCGCATCACCGCGGGGGCGAAGGGCCGGAACGACTCGCGGAACTTGACCTTGAGGTTGAGGAGCTTCTGCATCTCCGGCGAGCGTGCATCTCCCAGGATCGAACGCGCGCCAAGGGCCCGGGGCCCGAATTCCATGCGGCCCTGGAACCAGCCGACCGCCTTGCCGGAGGCGAGCGCCTGCGCAGCGCGCCGGATCATCTCGTCCTCGTCGTGCGTCGTGAACTGCGCGCCCGCCGCGGCGAGGACCGTCTCGATCTCGGCCTGCGGATACTCGGGCCCGAGGTAGCTGCCATGCATCCCGTCCCCCCCGCCGGCGCGCGGGCGAGCCACGCCCAGCGCGAGGTGGCTCACCGCGAGCGCGGCGCCGAGTGCACCGCCGGCGTCGCCCGCGGCCGGCTGCACCCAGAGCGTGCGCACCGGAGTCTCGCGCAGGATGCGGCCGTTGGCCACGCAGTTCAACGCCACGCCGCCCGCGAGGCAGAGGTCCTTCATGCCAGTCTCGCGAAGCGCGCTGCGCGCGAGGCGCAGCATGATCTCCTCGGTCACCGCCTGGACCGAAGCCGCGAGGTCCATGTGCACCTGTTCGAGCCGCTCGGACGGATCGCGCGGCTTCGCGCCGAAGAGCGCGTGGAAGCGCTCGTTGGTCATCCGCAAGCCGGTGCAGTAGTCGAAGTAGTCGAGGTTGAGGCGGAAGGTGCCGTCCTCCTTGATGTCGACGAGGTGCTCGCGGATCTGCTGCACGAAGCGCGGCTCGCCGTAGGGCGCGAGCCCCATCACCTTGTACTCGCCCGAGTTCACCTTGAAGCCGGTGTAGTACGTGAACGCCGAGTACAGCAGGCCCAGCGAATGAGGGAAATGCATCTCGCTCTGGATCTGCAGGTCGTTGCCGCGGCCGACGGCGAGCGAGCCCGTGGCCCATTCACCCACGCCATCCAGCGTGAGCACCACCGCCTCGTCGCACGGCGACGGGTAGAAGGCGCTCGCCGCGTGCGACAGGTGGTGCTCGCCGAAGAGGAGCTTGTCGCGGTCGAAGTCCGCGTCGACGGCCTGCAGCTGCTCGAGCAGCATGCGCTTGAGGAAAACCTTCTCCTTGATCCACGTGGGCATCGCGTGGCGGAAGGACTCGAAGCCCCGGGGGGCGTAAGCGAGGTAGGTCTCAAGCAACCGCTCGAAGTGCAGGAACGGCTTGTCGTAGAACACGACCCAGTCGATGCACGACAGCGGCTTGCGGGTCTGCTCGATCACGTAGGCGAGCGCTTTGTGCGGGAAGGCGGGATCGTGCCGGATGCGCGTGAAGCGCTCCTCTTGCGCGGCGGCCACGACGCGGCCGTCCTCGACGAGCACGGCCGCGCTGTCGTGGTAGAAGGCCGAGATGCCGAGGACGCGCACGGGCCTCAGAACAGCGTGTAGATGAAGGGGGCGATCACGCTGCCCTGGGCCAGCACCAACAGCCCGCCCAGCACGAGCATCGCGACAACGATCGGCAACAGCCACAGCTTCTTGCGGGCCCTTAGAAAACGCCAGAACTCCTTCAGGAACTGGAACATGCGGGCTTCCTCAGAACTGTTGGCGGAAATCGTCGAGCGTGCGTGCGCGCGGCTCGCACTTCGTCCAGTAGCTCGCAGCGCCAGCGTCGTAGCGGCGCTTCAGCGGGTCGCCGCCGAGCAGCCGGCGCGCGAACCCGAACGGGACGAACAGGCCCAGGTACATGATCCCCAGAACCACGGGGCTCACGATGCGGTGCAGGATCTCGGCGAGCTTCATCCACCAGCGCGCGGGTGCGGCAAGGATCGCGGGACGCACCAGCGTCGCGACCAACGTGAGCGCCGAAAGCACGGGGAAGACGACCAACGCCCAGGGCCGCGCGCGCAGCCATGCAGCGAGGATCGCGAACACGACGACGAACATGAAACCGAACTTGCGCAGCGGAAGCTCGCCCACGATTCCTAAGTCCCTCCCTGGCCGAGAAAAAGACGATACCACGGTGTCCCCCTCTGAAGACCCCTTGGGCGGCTCATGCGGCACCGATCTCGCGGCGCAGGTGAGCGCGTTTTTCGCTCTGGTAGAGCAGCAGGTAGATACGCTGCGCGAGCGCCTCGAGGCGCGCCGGGCAAGCCCGCGCGACGCCACGCCAGAAGGCGATGGTGGCGCGGTTCACTGCCACACCAAGCAAGCGGTGCTTCAGGCGCCGCACCGGCGGCAGCGCCGGACCATAGCCGAATTCGGCGAGCGCGGGGACCAGTCGCGGAGCGATTCGCGCCCACGTTGCGAGCGCCCTCGCCTCGCGCGCCGCGATGGAGAAGAACTCCTCCTCCGTGAGGAAGTGGTCGTGGTAGCCGAGCGCCTCGGGCCGGTAGATCACCCGCAGGCCGTGGTGGGAGAGCCGCTCGGCGAGTTCGAGGTCCTCGTGGTAGCGGATGCGCTCCTCGAAAAATCCGCCGCGCTCGAGCAGCGACTTCTTCACCGACACGTTGCAGGTGAAGAAAGCGCGCCAATCGAGCTCGCGGCGCTCCCCGATCAGCGCGTATGCGCGGTCGAGATGCAGCGCGGCGAAGCGCGAGTGCGGCAGCTCTGGCGCGATGGTCACGCGGCCGAGCACGGCCACGCGGTCGTCGGGGAACTGTTCGTGGGCCGCGAGGTGCTGGCGGACCATCCCAGGGGTCGGGATGGTGTCGTCGTTGATGATCAGCAGGATCTCACCGCGGGCGATCGCGATGGCGCGGTTGCGCGCCCGGTTGGCGCCTGCGTTCTCCTGGTGCAGGTAGCGCACCTGGGGCGCTCCCAAAACCAGGAACGCCTGCACCCGCGCGCGCGTGTCGTCCTGGGAGCCGTCGTCGGATACCACGATCTCGAAATCGTCCGCAGGCGCATCCTGCGCGCGCAGGGCGGCGATGCACTTGGAGACCGTCGCAGCGCGGTTGTATGTCGGGACGATGACCGACAGTTTCATCGGCTGCTCCCTGCCGGGGCCCGCGTAGCCGCAGGGGCGTACGCGGCTTCGAGCCGTTGCGCGATGATCGCGGTCGCCTCGGGCGTATGGTGCACGTCGCCGCGCACGAAGAGCCGCTCGCGCCAGTCCGGATGCGCCGCCTTGAAGGCGAAGAAATCGGGCGTGGAGTCGATGAACCGCGCGCAGCTACTGCGCTCGCACCACGCCTTCCAGTGGCTCACGCTGCGGTTGTCCGCCTTGTCGAACTCGAGCTGGTCGGGCCAGGGGTACACCGCAACGCTGAGCGCGATGCCGCGGGCGCGCAGCAGCCCCGCGAGGCGGTCCATGTACGTCGTCGACTTGCGCAGCGCCGCCTCGACGCCCATCTCGCCATAGCCGAGGATGCCCGGGTCAACGGTCCAGTAGCTTCGCAGCATCTTGTGGGGCGTCTCCTGGCGGCGCAGCCCCGACTTGACCAGGGCATAGGCGAGGTTCGTATAGGCGAAATGGACCTTCATCCACGATTTCCAGTCGCCAGGTTGCGTCGTCCCGGCGGTTCCCGGCGGCTTCCAGCCAGGATCGGCGAGCGCGGGATTGTCCACCGTCGCGAAGTAGTTGATGCCGTATCCCACGTACTCGATCGTGCCGTCGAGCCGCTCGCGGTAGGCGATGGCCTCGTCCTGGATGTCGGAGACGTCGATAAATACGAGGAGCTCGTCGAACGCGTAGCCTGCGTCGAGGAGCCACTGTGTCTTGCGCCAATACACCGACGGCGCATACGAGAGCACGCCCGCGTCGAGCACCTCCAGTTGCGGCTCGGCGGCCGCGAAGCGGCCGACGTATGTCTCGTCCCAGGGCAGCCCGATCCCTTCGGTGAACGAGTCGCCGATGACGACCACCCGGCGCTTGCCCTGCGGCGCCTTGTCCACGGTGCGCACGGAAGCATCCCGGAAGCCGAGTGAGTTGGTGCGCAGCGAAAAGCGCGCACTGCCCCACATCGCACGGTCGGTGGAATACATGGGCTTGAGCGTGTGCGAGTACAGCGGGTCCTGGATGCGGAACTCCAGGTCGGGATTCGCGGGCGGCGGCTTCCACAGGGTGAGCGCGAAATCGCCGGCAAGCACGAACGCGCCCGATAGCGCCACGTTCACCGCGATCACACGCAGCGTGCCCATGGTCCTCAGGGGTACTTTCGGCTCGCGTAGCCGATGGAGTAGTGGTAGCCGCCCTTGCGGCTCTCGCCCGCGAACCACATCTTGAGTTGGCCCTCGTCCTCGATCACCGTGGGCGACTGCACCTGCTCGTCTTTCCAGTCCCCCTTGCCGTGCACGAAGATCGGGGCCTCGGCGATCTCGAAATCGGTGCCGTTGCGGCTCACGGCGTGCACGAGCGAGTCGTACTTGGGTATGTTCGGCCCGTAGGTGGAGGCGAAGATGTGGAAGAGGCCGTCCCTGGTGATCAAGGCCGACGGCGTCATGTAGCCGTACCAGGAACCCTTGAACGTGTCGATCTTGCGGTAGAGCGCGGGCTTGCGCTCGCCCTTCTCGTCCACGTGGTGGGTGAACTTGCTGCCGTCCTTCGAGGTGGCGAGCAGCACGCCGATGTGGCCGTTCTCCTTGCCATCGTTGGAGAAGCGCATCGAGAGGTAGTAGAGGTAGATGAGTCCGGTGCGTGGGTCGTAGACGACGCCGGGCTCGCCCGCGCCGCGATAGCCCCACTTGAGCTTGTCGGGCTGCGACGTGATCACGGGGTTGGCCGGATCCTTGGTCCAGTGGATCCCGTCGGGCGACGTGGCGTGGCCCGTGCCGCCCACGGCGGTTTTCGATCCCTCCACGTTCATGCCCGAGTAGTACAAATGGTAAGTGCTGCCCACCTTCACAACGGCCGGCGTCTCGATGCGCAGGTCGTCCCACGCGCCGGACGCGCCCGCGCGCACTACCGGCTGCGGGTCGATCTTCCACTTGAGCCCGTCGGGGGAGGTCGCGTGGTAAACCTCGACCTTGATGCGCGAGAGGTCCTTCGGATCGCCGCCCGAGAGCCACATGCGGTAGGTGTTGCCTTCCTTGAGCACGGTGGGGTCGTTCCACACCATGCCCTTCACCTGGTCGCTCATCTGGATGATCGGGTTGCCCGGATGCTCCTTCCACTCCTGCAGGCTCGCCCCGGCCGGCGGCAGCATGGTGCCGCCGCAGCCCGCCGCCACGACGAGCGCGAAACAAAGATGCGATACCGCGCCCGCCATGCGAATGGTCATCGAATAGCCTTCCCGCTCACGCGGCGATACATGTCCAGGTATTGCGGCGCAAGCGCCGCCCAGTCGAAGCGCCGCCGGATGGCCTCGGCGCTCGCGTGCGCCGCCGCGCGCTCGGCCTCACGATTTGCCGCGATCTCCGCCAGCCGCGCCGCGAGCGCGCCCTCCTCGCGCATGTCGACGAGGCGGCCGCGTCCGCCCAGGAGCCATTCGAAGTGCGGGTCGTCGTGCACGAGAACGGGCGTGCCGCTGCAGGCGGCTTCGACGATCGCCAGCCCGAAGGACTCCTCGAGCGCCGCGTGCACCATGATGTCGGCGGCGCGGTAGAGCGTCGCCACCTCGTCCGAGGGCACGTGCGTGATCCGAAGTCGCGATCCCAGGCGCTGCCGGGCGAATTCGACGAGCGCGTCGTCCTCGGGATTGCCGTCGATCCAGAGCAGCACATCGCCCGGCAGCCGCTCGACCTCGCGCACGATGTGGTCCACGCGCTTGTGGACCTTCTTGACCGCCGTCACCGCGAGGACGACGAACGTGGCCGCGCCAATCCCCTGCCGCTCCCGCAAGGCCCGCTGGTCGTCGAGCACCGGGAAGCGCTCCACGCGCAGGCCGCAGGGCAGCAGCGTCATGCGCTCCGGGCCGACGCCGTGGGCGATCGCGTTCGCGTGCGCCACGTGCGCGACGTGGTGGATATGGTCCACGCGCGGGTAGTAGCCGGGGGGCATGACGCTGCCCTCGGTGAAGAGGATCCGGGCGCGCAGCCGCATGACCCGCTTCGCGTGGCGCAAGGCGTACGCGAGCGGCGGGTCGATGCAATGGATCACGTCGTAGTCTTCCCGCACCAGCCGGGGAATCATGGTCGCGGCGAACGCCAGGCAATCCCGGTTGTACTCGGCGCGGCCCGCGAGCCAGTCGAGCGGCGCTCGCCGCGCAACCTGGGTGACCCAACGAAGCCCCGGCGGCACGATGTCTCGCTTGCGCTGCCCGCCCGCGCTGCGGAAAAGCGAGATCGGTATCTCGGCGCGGAGGATATCGAAGAGCTGGCTGAAATAGCGCTCGAAACCCCGCTGCACGCGCCCGATGCCGATGGATACGAGGGCCACGTTCGGTTCCCGCAATCGTGGCCGCTTGGCGGCGTCCATCACGGCTGCCCGCGCATCGCGCGCGGTCATGATTCCCCCCGACGCAACAGCAGGCGGATATCGGCCATCCGCAGCGCGCCCAGTGCCGCAGCGCCCGCGACGAAGACCGCCGGCGCGAGGGCTGCGGCGGCGAGGCTCGACCCCGGCAGCAGCGCGGCAGCGGCCGCGGCGGCGACGCCGATCGCCAGTGCGACCTTGAGGGTCACGCCCCAGCGCAGGCGCAGCTCGCCATGCCGCCGAAGGAGGTAGAGCGTGGGCCCGGCACCGAAGGCCGCTTCCACCAGCAGCGCGCCCACCGCCGCGCCGAGGTAGCCGAAGCGGGCCACGAGCACGGCGACGACGAGCGCCTTCATCGCGACGGCGACCGCGATGAAGAACAGCGTCTGGCGTTGCGCGTGGACCACGAACAGCACGGGACCGACGGTGGAGCTGATCGCCTTGATGAAGACCAGCAGCGACAGCAGCCGCAGGGCGGGCGCGCCCGCGACGAGGTCGGGACCCAGCAGTCCCAGGTAGAACTCGGGCGCCGCGAGCATCGAGGCCAGCGGGAGGCCCGCCAGTACCACGACCGCGTCCAGCCCACGCTGGCACGCCGTGGCGAACCGCGCGCGGTCCGCGGGCCAGTAGCGGGCGGCGATGGGATACAGGGTGCCCCCGATCGACGCGAGCGCGAGCAAGAGCGGCCACAGCAGTCGCTGCGCGCCGGAGTAGTAGCCGAGCTCGGCGGTACTCGCGAGCTTCGAGAGCACGAGCAGGTCCACCATCTCGTAGAGCGCCACCAGGAGCCCGATCACGCCCACCGTCGACGAGATGCCGGCGCCCCATTTCATGTCCGCCCGCGTCACGCCCTTCACCGAGAGCGTGAAGTCCCGACGGCCGAACAGCATGCAAAGGGCGAGGAAAATCGCTCGCGAGACGACATGGCAGCCCACCAGCGCGGCCAGGCCCCCGCCCATGCGCGCGGTGGCGAGCACCATCGCGATCATGGCGATCACCGACACGGCCTCGGCGGCGACCTCGCGCTCGAGCGTGAGGTGCGCCTTGAACGCCACGCGGAAAACCAGGATACCGGCATAGAACACGAGGCCCGCGCCGCCGACCAGCGTGGCTTCCACGACTTGGGAGGGATAGCCCAGCACGAGCACGGCAACGGCGAGCGCGACGAGCGCCACGGGCGCCTGGACGCACTTGAGCGCGGTGACCACGCGCAAGAGCTCGCGCTCCCGAGCGGGTTCGCGCGAGGCCTCGCGGACGAACATCTCCGTGGTGCCGAAATCGACGATCCACTCTGCGAAGGCGAGGAGCGCGAAGACCAGCGCGTACTCACCGAAGGTGCCCGCGCCGAAAAGACGCACGACGATCGCGGCCACGACGAGGCGCAGGAGCGCGATGGCCACCCGCCCGCCCATCTGCGCGCCGGTATTGCGCAGGATGCGCGAGCGCGGGATGGCGGCGAGCGCAGCAGCGGCGTCTTCTCTCGGAGCCCGCGCGGTCATGCGGCGGCCGGCGCCGGTCCGGCGGTCACGCCGTAGGTCCGCGGAGCGGCGGCAGCGGAGCGTTCGCCGGACAGCCGCCAGTAGTGGATCGCGCAGATGAGCGCGGCGAGCACCCAGAACTCGCGCAGGGTACTCCCCTGCCGCAGCGAGTTGCCGAACCAGAGGTCCACGAGGTATCCGATGAGCCCGGCGAAACACGCGGCGTTCACCACGAAGAGTTGCTCGTCGTGCACGCGGAGGTTGCGCCACGCCATGAAGAGGAGCATCACGAAGATCGCGAGGTGCAACGCCCATCCGATGAGGCCGATCTCGACCCGCCACTGCAGGTAGGCGTTGTGCACCACCGGGACGAATCGTGTCTTGCCGAAGCGCGCCTTCTCGTAGAACTCGCGCGCGCCCCGCTCGCCCAGCCGTGTGTAGGGCGGGGCGGCGAAGGCGTAACTATTCATGCCGAAGCCGAAGACCGGCTTCACGGCCATCATCCGGCGGGCGTCCTGGGCCCATTCGGTGCGGCCCTTCTCCGACTCCGTGTTGCTCTGGAAAACCCGGGCCATGATCGGCTCGACAAAGGCGAGGCCCACGGCCGCCACGATGACGCCGGCCAGCGCGAGCGGGATGATCGCCTTGGTGCGCAGCTTCGTCCGGAACATCACGAGCGTGGCGAGCACCACCGAGGTGATCGCGAAAGTAAGCCAGCCCGCGCGCGACAACGTGAGGATGAGCGCCGGCACGCCGAGCAGGATCACGAGGGCGAAGAGCAGGCGCAGGGAGCGGCCGCAGCGGATCAAGACCATGCCGAGCGCGATCGGCAGGAGCGTCGCGAGGAACGTCGCGAAGATGACCGGGTGGATCATGAACGCGCCGATTCGCATCACCGTGTGCCGCTTCACCACGTTGTCGGCGCTCACCACCTCGGACTCGCCCAGCTTCTCCAGGCCGAAGCCGCCACCCATGGCGTACTGGGCGATCCCCGCCATCGACTGGATGATGATGGCCACGCCGATGGCCAGCACCACCTGCATGATGCGCCCGGGCGTGCGCAGCTCGTTGCAGAGCACGATGAAGAAGAGCGTGATCTTCATCATCCGCACCACCTCATGCGCTGCGGTCATCCGCCAGGGTCCGGTCACGATTGCGCCTACTCCCATGAGGCCGATCGCGATCCAGAGGAAGGTGACCTTGGGAATGCGCAGCCCGCGCAGCCTGCCCGCCCACAGGTCGCGCGCGAGATAGGCGAGCAGCGCCGCGCAGAAGATGTCGGGCAGGTCGACGCGGAAGGCGATCTCCCCGCCCAGCTTCGCGAATACCGGACCGAAGCGATAGGAGAGGTCGAAGGGGAACGCGATGATCATCGCCCACAGGCAGAAGAGCCGCAGGTTCCCGGACACCGCCGCGGCCACGCCGAAGCCGATCACGCCCAGCACGAGGATGAGGAGCTTGGGCCCGCCGTAGCTCGCGACCATGAGCAGGAAGACGGCGCCGAGCGCCGCAATCGCAATAACGGGAAGCTGCGCGCGCGCCGCGCGCAGCAGCGCCGTCATGGGCCGGGAGAGCGCGTCGCGAGGACCAGTCCGAAGTCGCGGGCGGTGCGAACGCGCAGCGCCTCCTGGGCGGCCTCGAAGTCCTCCGACGTCGTCTCGTTCTCGACGGCAAGGAGCAGGACGCGGTCCACGAGAGGGGCCAGCGCGAGCGCAAGTCCGTTGCCGGGCACGCCTCCGCCGGAGAAGAGGACCACCTCGTGGTCGCGATGGAAGGCCTCCAGCAGCGCCGTGACGCGCTCGGCGGCCACATGGCCCACGGGATCGTCGATGATGCCCGCCGGGACCACCGCGACGTTGGGATGGCTCGTCCGCAGCACGATATCGGCGAGGGGCACCTCCGGCTCGACCAGCGCATCGGTGAGCCCGCGCAGCTCCGCGCACTTGAGCAGGCGGCTCAGGCGCCGCTCACGAGGAGCGGCATCGGCGAGCAGCACCGGCTTGCCCAGCTCGTCGGCGAGGCATTCGGCCAGCTCCAGGCTGCAGCGCGCCTCGAACTCGCCTTCGCCTGCGGACACGAGCATCACCGAGCGTGGGCCTTCGCCGGCGCCCAGGTCGTAGCGCAGGCGAAGCGCCAGGCGGCGCCATTGCTCCCGGTCCGGCTTGGCCGGCCGGGTGGCCCATCGGAAGAGGGCGCGCCAGCGAGAAACGCGGTCGATGTCGCTGATGTCCATGTAAGGCGCGTCTCAGGGAGTAGTGGGTGGCGCGAGCCGCTGGGGCATCACGACGGAAATGCGGGGAGCACTCGACGGCACGCCGACGAGGCCGTAGAAAGGCGCGTTGGTCCGGTGTCCCTGCGTCAGATGCTCGCGCCGGATGCGGCCGAGGACCACGCTCTTGGCCACGGCGATGGCGAGGCCGAGGACCAGCCCGGCAATCAGGGCGAGGGGATACAGGATGATGCTCTTGGGCCAGACCTTGCTGTCGGGACGGACGGCCTCGGCCACGACGCGGATGCTGGGCATCGCGCGCAGGCCGGCCATCGAGATCGACGCCTGGGCGCGCTTGCCGACCAGGTTCAGGTACTTCTCCGTCGCAAACTTGTAGTCGCGGTCGTATTCCGCGAGCGCGGCCTCGAGGGTGGGAAGGCCGGCCATGCGCGAGCGCAGCACCGTGCCGCGGTGGTCCATGCTGGAAAGGGCTGCCTTGAGCCCGGCCACGTCGGTGCGCAACTCGTTGGCGCGCTTGTGCAGGTCGTCACGCGCGGAGTTGGCCGCGTCGGTCGAGGACTTCGCGATCTTCTCCGTGGTCTCGCTGATGAGCTTGTCGAGGCCCGCGATGGTGACCAGGATGTCCTGGACCTCCGGCGAGTCCTCGCGGTAGCGGTTGCGCGAGTAGACGAGGAGCGTCTGCTGCTCGAGGCGCTTTTGCTTGAGCGCCTCGCGCTGGGAGTTGATCTCGAACGACGTGCTCACCGTGCGCGTCGCCGGCTCGTCGCGCAGCTGGCGCTCGATCTCGGCGAGGCTCGCGCGCATCGACGCGATCCTCGCCCGCGTGTCGCCGGCGCGCTCCTCCAGCTCGGCCAGGTTCTTGAGCTCGATCTTCTCCTTCTCGATGCCGAGCCCGAGCCCGTTCTTGCGCATGAACTCGATCTTGGCGCGCTCAGTGGCACGCAGCGACGCCGCCGCCGCGTCGGCCTCCTCGGTAAGCGAGTCGATGGACCTCATCGACTCGGCGCGGTAGCGCTCGATGCGCTGCTTGAGGTACACGTCGATCACGGAGTTGGCGATGTCCGAAACGCGCCGCGACGGGCCGCGCACCGTGAGCACGCCCATGTTCGCCTCGCCGATCGAGTTGAGGTTCACGCCTGCCTTCATGTCGGCGAGCGTGCGCGCAGTGTCCTGCTCCGCCGCGCTCAGGGCATCGGCCTCGGGCGGCACGAACCATTCCTTCGCGCGGCGGTAGGTGCGGCCCACGAGCGAGGTCTGCCACAGGTAGGCGAGGTGCGAGCCGAACGGGTGGTAGATGTCGTCGTAGGTGAGCTTCTCGCGCTCGATCACCTCCTTGAGCACTGGCGCCGAGGTGAAGAGCTCGCCTTCGGTTCGCATGTCGTCCTTGCGGAAGACCGTCCATCCGCCGTAGAACGAGTCGCGCGCCGTGTCGCGGTCGCCCTCGGACATCATCGTCGCCTGCGCCTCGTAGGTGGGCGGCCACCAGATGGCGTACATCACCGCCACGGCGAGCACCACGGCGCACGTGACGCCGATCAGGCGCCACTCCAGCATCGCGGTCCGGTAAAGGCCGAGCAGCGCCCCCCGCACGTCGAATGTGTCCGGGTCCTGCGCGATCGTGACCGGCCCCTGGATCTGCTTGATGCTCATGCTCCCCTCGGAATCCGCATCATTATAGCTGGCGTACCCTCTCACGCCGCCTCCGCAACCACCCGGCGATAGACGTCCAGGTAGGTCTCCTTGAGCGACTCCCACCCGAACCGGCGCCGGGCGCTGTCGCGGTCGCCTGGCTTGCGAAGCTCTTCGCGGTGCCCCAGGAGGTGCACGAGCCGGTCCGCGAGCGCCCCGGGCACGGCCATGTCCACCAGGTGCCCGTGCCCGTCCAGGAGCCACCTGAAATGCGGTGAATCGTGCGCGACGACCGGAAGGCCCGCACACATCGCCTCGATCAGCGCGAGGCCCTGGCTCTCGTGGAAGGCCGCCGAAACGGTGACGTCCGCCAGCCTGTAAAGGTCGCGCACCCGGCCGGAGGGTACATGCGTGTGCCTGAACCGTCCTCCCAGGCGATCACGCGCGAGCTGCAGCAGCGAGGCGTCGCCGTCCGGCTGCACGCCTCCGTCGATCCACAGCACGATGTCGCCCGGGACCTTCGCGATTTCGTCGATAAGGTAGTCCACGCGCTTGTGGTGGCGGTTGAGCGCGGCCACGGCGAGGATCACGAAGGTGTCCGCGGCCACGCCGTGCTCGCGCCGCAGCGCCGCGCGATCGACCGCTTCTCCCATCCAGGAAGTGTCCACGCCCATCGGCAGCATGAGGCCCTTCGCCGGCGCCGCCCCGCGAGCGATGGCCTCGCGTTGCTGCTCTGGTGATATGTACAGGACGACGTCCGCGTACGGCGTGGCGTCGAAGACGGCGGGCCCGCCGTCAGTGAAGACGAAGCCGTACTTCGCCCGCGTGAGGCTGCGCATCCGCGCGAGCTTGGGTGCGAGCGGCGGATCGACCACATGGACCACGTCGAACCGGCCGCCCATCAGCCGGGGCCAGAGTGCGACGGCGAACGTGGCGAACTCGATCCGGGAGCGCGTGTAACCCATCCGGTCGCCCGCCATGCGCGCCACCGTGCCCGTGCGCTTCATGTGCCGCACCACGCATTCTCCTGGGGCAGGCTCCCCGGCGCCCTTGAACAGCGTCACGTCCACGTCCGCGCGCAGAACGGCGAACAGGTCGGTCATGAATCGCTCGTAGCCGCGCCGGGTCTGGCCGGTCCCGACGGATACGAGGGCAACCTTCACGCGGCGGCTCTCACGCCTACCGGGGAGGCAGCGGCCCGTGCTCACTTTCGAGCGCATCCGCGAATGCCGTCCCCGCCAGCACCTTCTCGCGGTCGAAACGAGCGATGAGCTGCCGGATCTGCGCGAAGCTGAACGGACGGTGCAGCCCCACGACCACGAGCACCGTGTAGATGAGGATCAGGAAGTCGAGCCACATGGAGTACGAGGCGTGCGCGACGTGGCAGTAGCTCGACTCGAGCACGATGCGCTGGTAGTCGGAAAGCCGCTCGCGGCCGGCGAGTTGGATCGGCCCCGTTATGCCGGCGGGGCTGGCGAAGCGGTCCTCGACCCAGGGGATCGACTCCTTGATGGCGGCGATGACGTTCTCCGGTAGGGGGCGATTGCCGACGAGGCTCATGCGGCCGGAGAGCACGTGGAAGAGCTGCGGCAGTTCGGTGAAGGCACAGCGCTCGATCAGGCGCCCGATCCCCGTGTACAGCGGGGATTCCTTCTCGATGTTGAGGAAGCGCGTGCCCGACACGGGCACGGTGTCGCGGTTGGCGAGGCGCTCGGCGTCGCGTCGCATGGTGCGGAACTTCACCACGCGCATCGCCTGGCCGCGGAACACGCGGCGAGTCGACACGTAGAAGATGGGGCGCCCGTCGAGCACCCAGATCGCCAGCATGGACAGCAGGATCGCGGGAACCCACGTCACCGCAGCGAGGAGCGTCACGGTGATGTCGAATACGCGCTTCACGAAACGACCTGCGCCCGGCGGACAAGGCGACGGGCGCGCTCGGCAAACACGCGCAGCAGGAACTCGGGGTTGCCCACCACGTAGCGCATGAAAAGCCGCCGCGGCTCGCGCAGGAACCGGTAGAGCCACTCGAGCTCGAGGCGGATCATCCACCGCGGCGTGAGCGACACGGCGCCCGCCGCGTAGTCGAGGGCGGCCCCGCCCGTGAGCAGCACGTGCGTGGCGAGCTTCGGGGCATTGTCGTGCACCCAGCGCTCCTGGATCGGCATGCCGAAGCACACCAGCAACACGTCCGGCCGCGCGCCGTTGATCTCGGCCACGACCGCGTCGCTCTCAGGCCCGGCCTTCTCGAAATAGCCGTGGTGGGTGCCCGCGATGCGGATGCCGGGATGGGCTTCGCGGTAACGTTGGGCGGCCCGCTCGGCCACGCCGGGGCGTCCGCCGAGGAAGTAGATGCTGCGGCCGCGATCGGCGCACCAGTCGCCCACCATCGGAAGCCAGCGCGCGTACGTGACCTTGGGCGGCACTCGAAGGCCGAGGATGCGGCATCCCCAGCGGATTCCGTCGCCGTCGCAGAACACCATCTGCGCCTCGCGCAGCGCCTTGCGCATCCATGCGTGGCGTCCCGCGAGGTTCGCCGCGTAGGCGTTGGCGTGCAGGATCACCGCCTGCCGGCCGGCGCGGATCGCGCAATCCATGTAGTCGAGCACCCCGACTGCGCTCACGTCGTTCACGCGGATGCCGAGGAGATCGACGGCGTTGCCCGCAGTCTCGGCCGGCCGATAGATCGCATCGCCGCCAGCAACGAGACGGGCCGGCGCCGACTCGCGCGAGAGCGTGGCCGCGCTCATTCACCCGACTCCACGGAGCCGCGCTCGCGGCGCCCCTCACGGATCGACACCACGCTCGCGTCTGGCTCGTCGTTGGCCGCAAGCGGCGTGAGGCCGCAGGCGGCGTCGTATACCGCCTTGGTGCGCTCGAAATGGCTGAAGGGATTCCACAGCGATGCGGCCTTCGCCCGGGCGGCGCGCCCGAGGCGGCGGCAGAGCTCGGGGTCGTCCCACAGGCGGCGCACCTTGCGGGCGAGCTCTCGCGCGTCGCCCGGCTCGAACAACATGCCGTTCACGCCGTCCTCGATGAGCTCCGGCAGCGCGCCCACGCGCGCGGCGATCACCGGGATGCCGCGGCTCATCGCCTCAGCGCCGACCAGGCCAAACGTCTCGAAGTAGCGGCTGGGAAACACCAGCATGCGTGCGCCCCGGTAATAGCCGTCGAGCTCCTCGAAGTTGCGCGTGACCACGACGGGGAAATCCGGGGGAAGGGCCACCTTCACGGCGCTCGACTCGTTGCGCGACAACGAGAACGGCAGCCCCGTGAGCTCCGCGGCCTCGACCAGCGTGTCCATGCCCTTCTCCGGGCTGACGCGGCTCGCGCATCCCACGTAGGTTCCCGCCGCGGGGTCCTCCACGGCGTGGTCCGGTATCCGCACGACCGGCGAGACGGCAACGACGCGCTCGGGTGCGATCCCCGCGTTCTCGACCAGCCAATGGCGCGTGAACTCCGATGGCGCGATGAACCGGGTTACGTGGTCGCTGAAGAGTCGCAGGCGTCGTGCCATCGTGTTGTAGGCCGCGACAATCACGCTCTCGACGATGTTCTCGCGGCAGTTGTGCAGCACCGCTCGGTACTCGCGCCCGCCGGTGCACTCGACGCAGATCCGGCCGTCGCGAAGGTGCGTGCCTACGGGACAGGTCATCCGATAGTCCACTGTGGTCATCACCACCGGGATGCCGCGGCGCGTGCAACGCGGCAGGATCCACGGCGACACCAGCGGGAAAACCTCGTGGACATGCACGACGTCGGGCCGGAAGGAGGCAAGCATCGCGTCGAACTCCTTCACAGACTCGGGCGGCCGGATCGCGCTCGTGCCCGCCTGGATGCGCCCCTTCAGGCCCGGCGGCAGGTCGCGGCTGCTGCGCCGGAAAAGCTCGACCTCGAGGCCGTGCTCGCGCGCGACCGACATGGTCGCGAGCGGCGCGTTGTTGGCGCCGCCGGCGAAGCGCGATTCGTTATAGGCGTAAAGAACCCTCAAGTCGCGGCCTTCACGCGGTCACTTCGCTACCTTGCTTCGCCGCAACGCCCTCCGCGGTGCACTGGCGAATCTGGCAATCGACGTTGATGCGCGTGACCAGCTTGGAGAGCGAGCGGATGTGCACCGTCCAGACGGCGAGCGCGCTTTCCAGCTCGCGGTGCGCGTGGTCGCTCAGCTTGAACACCACCTCGGTCATCTGCGGGTACTTGAACGGCGTCGGATCATCAAGGTTGCCGCTGGCAAGCCAGCCTTCGATGTCGTAGCCCAGGCGCGTCTTGACCGGCGACAGGATCTGCGCGGCCTCGCGGCCGTGGGCATGCTTGTGGCGCGTGTAGGCGTGGAAGTCGCGCCAGAACATGTCGAAGCCGGGGACCTTGGTGTGGATGCCACGCTCCTCGAGCAGCCTGCGCGTGGCGTTCATTGCGGTGTCGCAGATCTCGTCCCAGAGGTGGAACGAGGCGATCGCGCGATAGCGGTACATCAGGTTGTCGCCCGCCGCACCGGCCTGCAGGCGCTCGAAATTCTCGGGGCGCGAGTAGAACTCGATCACCGCCTCGGGCGTTGGGAAGAGCTCGCCCTTGGTTTCGGCGACGAAGCTGTCGAGGAAGCCCTTGATTTCGGCGTTGCCCTCTTCCATTGCGGGCAGCATCGCGCCCCACCATTCGGAATTGCGGATGCCGTGGTGGCGTGCGAACTTGACCACCTGCTCGAACCAGCCGTCGTTCCAGAAGACGCTGCTCGTGAGGTGCCACTTGCGGCAGCTGATGTAGTCATCGAAGGGCAGAGTGTCGGTGGCGACGATGATCTCTTCGACGTCGAACACCTTCTCTTCGTCGTAGACGCCGTAGTTCTTCGGCAGCACGCGGAAACGCGTGTCGAACTTGAAGAGCTCGCGCGACTCGATCGATTCCAGCTCCGCGCCCTTCAGCATCATCGCCTGGAAGTTGTGCATCTGGTGGATGTTGCTGTCGAGCAGGCTGTGCAGGCCCTTGAGGTGTGTCTTGAGCGATTCGCCCGGCAATCCCAGGATGAGATCCGACACCGAGCGCAGGCCGCGGCCGCGCATGTGCACTTCCAGCGCCTTGTAGGCCTCGAGCTTGATCGCCTCGCGCTTCACCTTGCGCAGCACCTCCTCATCCAGCGACTGCACCGCCTGGTAAAGCACCATCGCGCCGCCCATCTTCTCCACCGACTTGATGATGCGCTCGGGCTTGTTCTTGCCCGTGGTGGCGTCGATGAACGTGGGCCAGCCGTATTCCTTCTGCATGAGGCCGATGTGCCCGGAGATATCGATGTCGCGCTCGTACATGCCGTAATTCGAGTCGGCGATGCGCAGCGTGCCCATGTTGGGCGAATGGCTCTTGATGCGCTTGGCGATGTAGGTGATCTCGTCCTTGATGCGATCGACCGAGAAGTTGTGGATCTTCGAGTAGTACTTCGTTCCCTGCACGCAGAACGTGCAGGTGAACGGGCACCCGCGGTTGGTCTCGATCATCGGCGCGAGCTTGCCGTCGAAGAACTCGTCCTGAATGCCGGTAAGGAAGGGCGAGGGAATGTCCTCGACTTGCTTGTGGCGCGGCTTGGTTTCGTCGATCGCGGCCTGGCCGTCGGAATTGCGGAACACCGAGGAAGGCAGGCCGATGCGGCCCAGGCCCTTGATCGTGCGCCCGCCTTCCATGAAGGTCTGCACGATATGGTGCGCGAGGAAATCGCCTTCGCCCAGCGCGTAGACGTCGACGAAACTGTATTTGTCGAGGTAGGCGAGTTGGCGATGCGGTTCGATCGAGATGTTCGGCCCGCCCATCACGCAAAGCACGTCGGGATTGACCGCCTTGGCGGCGCGGAAGCAGTAGTGGCTCAACGCCTCGTTCCACACGTAGTTGCTGAGCATCAGCACGTCTGGCGGCTCGCGCTTGATGGCATCGAGCAGGGCCTCCGCGTAGACGAAGATGCGCGATTCGATCTCGCGCCCCTGGTCCTCGTGGTCCATCACGGCCTTCATGTAGGCCACGCCGAGGGGCATGCAGTCGTTGGCGAGGACGCCCGAATAGTTGTAGCGCAGGTCGCCGAGGTAGACACGCGTTGTCATGATGTTTTCTCCATGACGGCGCGCGATCGCGCCGTTGACTTGCCGCCCGGTGCAATATCACTTGCCATGTATTCCCGGTACCAGTCGATGGTGCGGCGCAAGCCGGCATCCATTCCGTGGCGCGGGGCCCAACCCAGGCGCTCGCGCGCCTTGCCTGCATCGAGGTATTGCTCGCGAATTTCGGCCGAGGCGATGTTCTGCACTACCGGCTCGAGGTCGGCGCGGCCCATCATCTGCAGCACCTTGTGCGTGAGGTCGAGCATCGTCGGGCGCATCTCGAGTCCGAAGTTGAACGCCTCGCCGGCCAGCGTGCGTTCACCCGCGAGCTTCTCGGCCAGCAGCATGTACGCCTCAGCCGCGTCCTCCACGTAGAGGAAGTCGCGCACGAACTTGCCGTCGCTGCGGATCATGAACTTCTCCCCGCGCAGCGTGGCCTGGATCACGCCCGGGATGAGGCGGCTGAAGTTGAGGTCGCCGCCGCCGAACAGGTTGCCGCAGCGGACAATCGCCGTGCCCAGCCCGTAGGTGCGCGCGTACATGGTGGCGATGAGGTCCGCGCAGCTCTTGGAGACGTCGTACGGGAAGCGGCCCTGCAACGCGTGGTCTTCGCGATACGGCAGGCGGTCGGAATCGCCGTATGCCTTGTCCGAGGAGGCCATGAGGAATTGCCTGACCCCCGTCTGGCGGGCGGCCTCGAGCAGCAGCCAGGTGCCACGCACGTTTGCTTCCAGCGTGCTGACCGGATCGACCTTGGCGACGCCGACAAGCGTCTGCGCCCCGAGGTGGAAGACAGTGTCGATCGAATATTCGGCAAGTGTCCTGCGGGCGAGTGCGCCATCTTCGAGCGCGCCGTGCACCGTCACCACGCGCGAGAGCCAGCCGTCGCTCACGAGCCGGCTGCGGGGCGCGCCGTCACGCAGGAGCACCACAACGGTGGCGCCACGGTTGACAAGTTCCGGCACCAGCCAGCTTCCCAGCAGCCCGGTGGCGCCGGTCACGAAAACCGGCCGGTCACGCCAGAAGGTCGCGCTCACGCGACTTCCTCCGCGGTGCGCCCGGGGACGCGCACCCACGGCGCCTTGCCGCCGACGATCAGGTTTTCGAGCTCCTGCTGGTCCTTGCTTGTGTCCATCGACTTCCAGAAGCCGGTGTGGCGGTTCACGTGCAGCAGGCCGCGGCGCGCGAATTCCGGCAACACGTCCTGCTCGAGGTTGTGGCCCTTCCACTCCTTCAACGCGCGCTTCTCGAATACGAAGAAGCCGGCGTTGATCCAGTAGTCGCGCACCAGCGGCTTTTCCTCGAAGCGGTGCACCTTGCCGTCGTCGCCGAAGACCACCAGGCCGTATTGCGAGCGCAGCGGGACAGTGGTGAGCGTGGCGAGGCCGCCCGACTTTTCGTGGGTGGCGACAAGCGCTTTCAGGTCCAGGTCGCCCAGGCCGTCGCCGTAGGTGGCGAAGAACCGGTCGCCCACATGGTCGGCGCAGCGCGCAATGCGATCACCTGTGTCCGCGTCAGAGCCCGTGTCGACGATGTTCACGTTCCACTCGCCAAAGCGGCCGTGGAAATAGTCGTACAGCATCTCGATCCGGTGCCCGCCTGCCAGTACGAAATCGGTGTAACCCTGGGACGCGTAGGTGCGCATCAGGTGCACCAGGATGGGCGTGCCGTTGACCGGCATCATCACCTTGGGGAAATACTCGGTGAACGGGTAGGAGCGGGTGCCCTTCCCGCCGCAGAGGATCACGACCTGCATCGACTTGGACATGCGCTTCGCTTTCTTCTTGTTGAAGGGCGGATTCTTGCTGCGTTACGCTAGAGCTGCTGGTAGAGCTTGTACGTGATGAAGAGCTGCGCCGGGCGCAGGATGATCTCGTCGAAGAAGCGCACCACCTGGGCGCGCCCGTGCTCAGGCACGAAGATCACATCGTCAGGCTGCAATTGCGTGACCGCGAAAGCAAGATAGGGGCCGGGCTGCCCGCTCGCTTCGACGTTGATCGGGATCGCCTCGAGGACGCCGTCCTTGGAGAGCCGGATGATCGTCACGTCGGACTCCGAGCCGCTGCGCTGGAACCCGCCCGCCATGCCGATCGCCTGCAGCGCGGTCTGCGCGCTGCGGTACGGGACCTGTTGTGGGTTCTTCACGTCGCCGAGAACAAAAACCGTGGGTTGGCGCACGACGGTCGGAATGACTGTCACCTCGGGATTGATCAGGCGTGCCGAGAAGCGCTTCGACAGGTCGGTGGCGAGTTCGCGCGCGCTCAGACCGGCGGCGGGGACGTCCTGGAGAATTGGTAGCGAGATCATGCCGTCGGAGCGGATCGTGACGGTGCGCGAGACTTCCGGGAAACGCGTTACCAGGACCTCGACCTGGTCGCCGGGGAAGAGGAGGTATTCCTTCGTGAACCTGCCGGCCGACTGTGCGATCGGCGCGGGCGCCTCGATGCGCTCGACGTTGGTGCGCGTGGCGGTGGAGCAGCCCCACAGCAGGGCCGTGGTGAGCAGCAAATAAACGCTACGGACCAAAGATGAAGATTGTTGCAGCATCCCTACCCACCCTCTCCCATAACTCGATGCTTCATGCGCGCACTGGGCAAATCCGATTGCGCGTCACTGGCCGGGGAGCCAACGCGCTTTTTTATATTTATCTTGGGTGGTGCCCCCGTCTCTGCCACCGGCTTCGGCCGCTGCGAGGTTGGCTCATTCTACTTTGGCCCCGCCGGATTGAAAACAGTTTTAGCTACTTGCGAACCTCGGGGGGTGCGCCGGCCAAGCCGCTTGCACGGACGGCGAGATAAAGCTCCAGTGCGACCAGATCGCCCGATCCAAACGCGGGCTGCTCCGCACGCACGCCGAAATAGCAGGCACGCAGGCGGCGCTGCAGTGAACCGAGCGATTGCCATTCGAGGCGATACGCGGGCCAATCGGCCGGCTGCCCCTGGCTGATGCGCTCCGCAAGCAATGCGCGCCCCCAGTTGCGATCGTGGCACTGGTTGCAGGCCAGGTTGAACTGGCCCTGCCGCTCGAAGAAAAAAGGACATGCGATCACCGTGTGCATCGCGTTGACCTTGCCCTGCGCGTCGATGCCGGCTTTCATCTTCACCAGCGATGCGGGGCGATAGAAGCCGTGCTGCATGCCCTCCTCGCGCGACCACATGAGCTTCACCAGCTTTCCGGGGAACTGCTTCGCGATCTTGACCGCCTGCGTGGCTAAGGCGCGTACCCGTAGAGCCTGGACAACTCTCCCGGCGAGGGCCCGGGTATGGTCTCTTCATACTTGAATCCGAGTTTCAGCAGCAGCTTCCCCGATGCGTCATTGTCGGGCGCGGTGATGCCGACAATGCGTTTGAGGCCCAGGGCCAACACGCCGTAGTCGCGCGAGGCCAGCGCCGCCTCGTAGGCGTAGCCCTTGCCGCGCCAGGCGGGCATGAATGCGAAGCCGATATCGACGTCCGGGAGCGAGTCGCGCTTGATGAGGCCACACATGCCGACGGGCATGCCGCCCTCCTTCAGCTCCACCAGGTAGAGCCCGAAGCCCAGCCGCGTGTACATCGCGATCGGGCCACGCTCGAGGTAGCCGCGCGTCTGGTCCACGGTGCGCACGCCACGATCGCCGATGTTGCGAATCCAGTCAGGATCGTTGACCAGCGCCAGGACAAAGGGCGCGTCGGAAAGTTCGAAGAAACGCAGCCGAAGGCGCGGCGTCTCGAACACGACGCCGCGATAGAGGGCCGAATCTATTTCTTGCCCTCGGGGCAACCGAAGCGCTCGACCCGCAACGCGCCGAAGACCGCGACGCCCTTGTTGCTTTCGTCGACGGCGCCCACGGCCGTGCCGTCTTCCCTGGCGCTGGCGAGGTGCGCCTTGCAATGCGCCTGGATCTCGATCTTGCCGGCCACCGTCACGTTGGAGCGGAAGCAGTACCAGCCGTTGGGATTGACGAGGCGGATGGTGCTCTTGCCCATCACGTTCACCGCGGGCCGCACATAGACCAGTTTCGCCGAGCTGCTGGGCGCGTCGCCGCCGGACTGCGCAGCGCCGATCCCGAAAACCTTCACGCCGGTGCTGACCACCTGGTCGGCCTTCTTGCCCTTCTTGAAGGGCGAGTTGCCCCATTGGCCGATGCAGGCATCGAGGACCGCCTGGTCATTGGCGAGAGCGGCAGCGGGAAGGAGGACGAGGGCGAGAAATGCTGAAGCAATGCGGTTCACGGCGTTTTCTCCCGGGATGAAGGTGTTTGGCAAGGTGCAAGTTTAAGCCAATGTAAAATGGGTTACTCATGGCCGTGCTCAAACATCTTTTCGACAGCAACCGTCGCTGGTCCGAGCGCATCCGCCTCGCGGACCCGGAATTCTTCTCCAAGCTCCTCGGGCAGCAGAAGCCGCGCTATCTCTGGATCGGCTGCGCCGACAGCCGGGTTCCGGCCAACGAAATTGTGGACCTGCAGCCGGGCGAGCTTTTCGTGCATCGCAACATCGCCAACGTGGTGGTGCACAGCGACCTGAATTGCCTTTCGGTGATGCAGTTCGCCGTCGACGTACTGAAGGTCGAACACATCATCGTCGTAGGGCACTACGGCTGCAGCGGGGTTTCCGCCGCCATGCAGGACCAGCGTGTAGGCCTGGCCGACAACTGGCTGCGACACGTGCAGGACGTCCACTGGAAACACCAGGGCATGGTCGACTCGGTGGTGGGCCTGCCACAGCAGATCGACCGCATGTGCGAGCTCAACGTGATCGAGCAGGTCGCCAACGTCTGCCAGACCACGATCGTGCGCGATTGCTGGGAGCGCAACCAGGTGCTGGCGGTCCATGGCTGGGTCTATGGACTGAAGGATGGCCTGGTGCGCGACCTGGGCACCACGGTTTCGAAGATGGGCGAGGCCAACGCGGTCTACCGGGCGGCGATCGCGGCCCTTTGATGAGCGCTGCGGCCGCGCCGCATGCCATGCGATGAATTGCGCATAATGGTGCTGCCTGCCCCTTGGCAGGCACCACGGGGAGAACAACATGTTCGAAAAATTCGGGCGCAGCTGGAACCTGGTCAAGGCCAGTGCCGACGTGCTGGGCAAGGACCGGGAGCTGCTGGTGTTTCCGCTGATCTCCACCATCGCGCTCACCATCGTCGTGCTGTGCTTCGCACTCCCGGTCTTCGGGCTCGCCTCCTTCGACATGCTGTCGCGCGGACCCAACGGCGATCCCTCGCCACTGGTCTACGTAGTCGCGTTCCTGTTCTATTTCGTGCAGTACTCGGTGATCTTCTATTTCAATACGGCGCTGGTCGGCGCGGCGATGATCCGCCTCAAGGGCGGCGACCCCACCGTGAGCGATGGACTGAAGATCGCCTCCTCGAAGATCGGCGTAATCCTGGGCTACGCGTTCGTCGCGGCGACGGTGGGCATGATCCTGCGCGTGATCCAGGAGCGCGTGGGCTTCATCGGCAAGATCATCGTGGGCCTGCTCGGCGCCGGCTGGTCGATTGCAACCTACCTCGTGGTGCCGGTGCTTGCCAGTCGTGACGTCGGGCCCATCGAGGCGATCAAGGAAAGCGCCACGCTGCTCAAGCAGACCTGGGGAGAGAACCTGATTGGCCAGGCCGGCCTGGGACTCGCCTTCGGCTTGATCATGATCGGCGTCATCGCCTGCAGCGCGTTCCTCGTGATCCTGGCCTTCATGTCACACAGCGTGATCGTTATTGGCGCGGCATTTTTCATCGCCGCGCTCGCCATCGCCGTCACCGCACTGGTGCAGGCCGCTCTCAGTGGCATCTACGCCGCGGCGCTCTACCGCTACGCCACCGATGGCGAAGGCTCCACCGGTTTCGACAAGGGCGCGCTGCAGCTGGCTTTCGCGCCGAAGGGCTAGCCGCCGTTGCGGGGAGCAAGGATCGCCACCCTACTCGTCGCCTCGGCACTGTTGTGCGCGGCGTGCAGCGCTACCCCGGAAGTCTCCGGGGAAGAACCGTGGACGCGCATCGTCCGCGGCTCCAGCGGCGAGCGTGTCTCGCGCGCCACACTCACGGCCGCCCTGCGCGAAGCCGACTACATCGTGCTGGGTGAAATCCACGACAACGAAATCCATCACCGCCTGCAATGGGTCGTGCTGCACGAGCTTTCCGCCCGCCCGCTGGTGATGGAGCAGTTCGACGTGGAGTTCCAGCCGGCGATCGACGCGGCCGTCGCGGCACAACGCAATGCCGAGGCCATCGCGGCCGCCGCGAACATGGACACCAAGGCGTGGAACTGGCCGCTGTACAAGCCCCTTGTGCGACTCGCCCTGGAGCGCGGGTCACCGATCGTCGCCGGCAATCTCTCGCGCAAGGATGCGCGCGAGGTGGCGAGCAAGGGCTTCGGCGTCTTGCCAGATGCAGGCACGCTCGCCATCGAGGCCACGTGGAATCCCGCGCGCGAAACCTCCCTGGTCCAGCAGATCGTCGAATCGCACTGCGGTCATCTCAAGGCGGAAGACGCCGGCGCTATCGCCAAGGCGCAACGCGCGCGCGACGCGGTGATGGCCGACCGCATGCTGCGCCATGTGCGCGGTGTGCTCATCGCAGGCTCCGGGCATGCGCGGCTGGACCGCGGTGTACCGGCCTACCTGCGCCAGCGCGCGCCGAAGGCGAAGGTGCTGAGCCTCGGATTCGTCGAAGGCAACCAGGACGCCGCCGGCGCGAAGAACTACGACTTCGTGTGGATTACCGCTGCGCAGCCACGCAAGGACCCGTGCGCTACAGGCGCTCCCGTTAAAACGCCATGAAGGCCACAGGAACGCTCGACGATCTTCATCGGGGCTTCATGCCTCCAGGAAGTGCGTCCACGGCGGCAGGCCGTTTTTCTTGAGGTATTCGAGCAACTCGCCGCTGGCGAAGATCCGGATCTCGCCCTTGTCATCGTAGGCGAGTGCGGACTGGTCGATCGTCAGCCCGCGGCGAGTTGCGCCAGTGGTGAGCTGGTCGAGGAGCTTTTTCTTGCCAACTTCCGAATCATCCGTGGGACGAGCGCCGAATACCGCGAATTGCAGATTCTGGCCGGATGCGGATTTACCGGAGAGCAGTGCGAATTTGAATTGCATGCTTCATTTTAGCAATATCGGCCCGATGCTCGGACCGGTAGATCGAGGACCCATCACACGGACCGAGGCTTTTGGCACCCAGCGCTTCAAGCGAGCGCGGCATCGACGAGGCGTTGTGCCTCTGCGAGCAGGCGCCGCAGGTGCGCATCGTCGCGAAAGCTCTCCGCGTAAATCTTGTAGATGTCTTCGGTGCCCGATGGCCGCGCGGCGAACCAGCCACTCTTCGCGCTGACCTTGATGCCGCCGATGGGTGCATCGTTGCCGGGCGCCTTGTCGATCACGCGGGTGATGGGCTCGCCTGCCAGTTCGGTGGAGGTGATCTGCGCCGGCGTGAGCTTCGCCAGCGCCTGCTTCTGCGCCTGGTTCGCCGGGGCATCGATGCGATCCGAAACGAACTCGCCGAACTCGGTGCAGAGCTCACGGTACAAGACTCCCGGGTCGCGCCCGGTGCGGGCAGTGATTTCAGCCGACAGCAGTGCCGCCGCGATGCCGTCCTTGTCGGTGGTCCAGCCCTGGCCATCGCGGCGCAGGAAGGCTGCCCCCGCGCTCTCTTCACCGCCGAAGCCCAGGCTGGCGTCGAGCAACCCCGCTGCGAACCATTTGAAGCCGACCGGCGTCTCGAACAAGCGGCGGCCAAGGCGGGCAGCCACGCGATCGATCATCGCGCTGCTGACCACCGTCTTGCCAACCGCCGCCGCTGCGCCCCAGTGCGGTCGGTGCAGGAAGAGATAGTTGATGGCGACGGCGAGGTAGTGGTTCGGCGCCAGCAGGCCGCTGCTGCGCGTGACGATGCCATGGCGGTCGTGATCGGTGTCGCAGGCGAAGGCGATGTCGTAGCGGTCTTGCAGGCCGATCAGTCGTTGCATCGCGTAGCGCGACGACGGGTCCATGCGAATCTGGCCGTCCCAGTCGGCCGTCATGAATGCAAACTGCGGATCGACTTGCGCATCGACGACCGTCAGGTCGAGGTGATGACACTCCGCAATCCGTGCCCAGTAGTGCACGCCGGCCCCGCCGAGCGGATCGACCCCCAGGGCCAAGCCTGCGCTGCGAATCGGCTCGAAGTCGATCACGTTGCCCAGGTCTGCGACATACGCGCCAAGGTAGTCGTGTTCGTGCGTCGTGGCGGCCGTTCGCGCCCGGGCCAGCGCCATCCGCTTGACATCCTTGAGGCCACCTTCGAGCAATGCGTTGGCGCGCTCCTGCACCCAGCCGGTGATGGCGGAGTCGGCCGGGCCGCCGTGGGGCGGGTTGTATTTGAAGCCGCCGCTGTCGGGCGGGTTGTGCGACGGAGTGATGACGATGCCGTCGGCCAGGCTGCTGGTGCGGCCACGGTTGTG
>JBDSMR010000011.1:0-9974 GCA_039915735.1 Usitatibacter sp.
ACGGTGATGGTCGGACCCTCGGGTTGCGGCAAGAGCACGCTGATCCGGCTGCTGGCCGGGTTCGAGCGGCCGACCACGGGAACAATCGAGCTCGATGGCAAGTCCGTCACCGGACCGAGCCGGGAGCTGCTGGTGCTCTTCCAGGAGTCCGCGCTCTTTCCCTGGATGACCACCTGGAACAACATCCTCTATGGACCGCGCGCGCGCGGCGAGCTCACGAAGGAGACGCTGGCTTTCGCCGAGTTTCTGCTGGCCAAGGTCGGCCTGCAGGAGTTTCGCGACAAGTATCCCGGCCAGCTCTCGGGCGGGATGCAGCGCCGCGCGGAGCTCGCGCGCGCGATGATCAATAATCCCCGCGTCATGATCCTCGACGAGCCGTTCCGCGGACTCGATGCGATGACCAAGGAGCTGATGTGGGAGTACTACTCCGGGCTGTATGAGGAGAACCGCCGCACCAATTTCTTCGTGACCACCGACATCGACGAGGCCGTGTTCCTGGCTGACCGTCTGCTGGTGATGTCCAACATCCCGACTCAGGTCCGTGCGGTGATCGAGGTGGACCTGCCTCGCCCCCGGCGCCTCGCCGACATCGTTCAGAACGACCGCGCCAACGACATCAAGAAGCAGGCGCTGTCGATCCTGCACGCCGAGGCCATGCGGTCCTTCTCGCGTGGCTCCAAGGCGGCCGCGGACTTCGTCGAGGCCTACCTGAAGCGCGAGCGTCAGGGCTGATGGAGGCGTTGCTCGACCGGCGCCTCGTGATTGGCCTCGCGATCGTGGGCGGAGTGCTGGCGACCTTCGCTTCTGTCCTCCAGACCAGAGGGGTGGTGGGCGAGCGCGGCGCCCGCAACCTCAACTACGCCGGCTATGCCTTCATGGGCGCGAGCATGCTCCTCTTCGTGCTCGCCGGGCTCACAGGCGCGCCGGGATGAGCGCGAAGATCATCGACGGCAACGCGATCGCGCGCGAAGTGCGCGGGGAATGGAAGCTGCGCGCCGACCGCTTGAATACCCTGGGCGCGCCTGCCGGCCTCGCGGTGATCATGGTCGGGGACAACCCCGCCTCAAAAGTGTACGTCCGCAACAAGCTGCGCGCCTCGGCGGAGATGGGCATCCGCTCCGAGCAGTACCTCTACCCGGCTGACACTGCGGAGTCGCAGGTGCTGGAGCGCATCGCGGCGCTCAATGCCGATCCGGGCTGCCATGGGATCCTGGTGCAACTCCCGCTGCCCCCGCAGATCTCGGTGCGCAAGGTGCTCGAGACCATCTCGCCGGACAAGGACGTCGACGGCTTCCACCTCTACAACGTGGGCGGCCTGGTGGCGGGGGGCACGGTGTTCCCGCCGTGTACGCCTTATGGAGTCATGTGCCTGCTCGACCGCAGCGGCATTCCGGTCGTCGGCCAGAACGTGACGGTGGTTGGTGCTTCCAATATCGTCGGCAAGCCCCTGGGGCTCATGTTCCTGCAGCGCGAGGCGACGGTTGCGATCTGCCACGTGAAGACGCGCGACCTGGCACAGTTCACCATCGCTGCGGACATCCTCGTGGTGGCAGCGGGCCAGCCCAACCTCGTGACCGCTCCGATGGTGCGTACCGGCGCGGTGGTGATCGACGTGGGCATCAATCGCCTGCCCGACGGGCGCCTGCTCGGCGACGTGGAGTTCGACACCGTGCGCCACAAGGCCTCGCACATCACGCCGGTGCCGGGCGGCGTGGGGCCGATGACCATCACGATGCTGCTCTGCAACACCATCGCTTCGGCCGAGCGCCACCTGCAGGCAAAGGCGGCGTAGCGACGGCGGCATGGTGCAGCTCCCGGCGCTCGAAGGTCAGAGCGGCACTCCACGTGGGCGGCGCCGCTCGGGGTCGTAAAACGGTAACGAAGCGATGCGGGCAGTGCGTCCGTTCGCGCGAACGCGGGCGCCTGGCGCAAGCGCTGGGGGAACGAAGCCGAGCGCGATCGGCTTGCCCAGCGTGGGCGAGAAGCATTCGCTTGTCACCTGCGCGGTCGATAGCTCCGCTACCCCGACCTCATCAAGGACCTCCAGGCCGACCAGCCTTCGCCTGAGCGCGAACTTCCTCGGGCCGTCGACCAGGCGCTCCAGTCCCAGCTCGCGCGGATTCGCCTTGCCGTCGACCTCGCGGTCGAAGAGGACGTAACCGGACTCGATGCGCAGGCTGTCGGCCGCCGGCCAGCCGCACTCGCGGATTCCCTCGGCGCGCCCCATTTCCAGCAGCTTGGCGCGAAATGCGGCCCCTTCGGCAGTGGGCACGAGGATCTCGTAGCCCAGCTCGCCGCTGTAGCCGATCCGGCCCACGATCACCCCCTGCGCTTCGACCAAGCGGAAGTAGGCGAGCGAGGCGACGGCGTCGCGGCCGATCAGGCGCGAGAGCACGACTCCGCTTGCCGGGCCCTGGAGCGCGAGGATGGCGTACTCGCCAGAGCGGTCGCGCCCGCCATACGAATCACGGCGACCTGCGAAGAGCCAGAATCGCGCGGCATCGAGCCGCCATACGGTCGCGTCGATGACCACCGCGCCGTCGGGGGCGAGCAGCAGGGTGTAGGCGATCCGGCCCGGTTGCATCGCGGCCAGATCCCGTGACTGCAGGCCCTGCAGCGGTTCGATGCCGGTGAACTCGTACAGGCCCATGAAGGAGAAATCGAACAGGCCTGCGCTGCTTCGCGTTGCCAGGTGCTCGCCGCGGGCGTCGTTCAAACGGCGCGCACCACCATGAATGCGCCGAGGACGACGCACAGGACCGCCGCCATGCGGCGCAGGGCTGCGGCACTGACGACGTGAGCGAGCCATGCGCCGACGGCGACGCCGGCGAGCTCGAACAGCGTCACCCACGCGGCGATGGGGTAGTTGATGCGCCCATCCTGCATGCTCGAGAGCGATCCGGACGCGGCGGCGATGATCTGCAGCACTTGGCTCACGCCGATGGCAGTAAGAGGGGCGAAACCCAGCAGCACCATGATCGGCACCGAGAAGAGCGGCCCGCCGGCGCCCGAGAGGCCGGCGCCGAAACCCGAGACGGCGCCCACGGTGAGGAGCGTCGTCCTGTCTCCGGGACTGGTGCCCTCGCGAGCCACGGCGTTGCGCGGTGCGGGGCGCAACATGTTCAGCCCCGCGAAGACGATGATGCCGGCGATCAGCAGGGCGAGCGGACGTGGATCGATTCCCGCTGCCGCGGCCGAGCCGAGGTATCCCGCGACTGCGGCGCTCAGGCAGACGGGGACAGCGAGTGCCCAGCGAATTGATCCGCGGCGCTGGAAGAGCAGCGTGCCGAGCAATCCGGTGAATACGAACGAGAAGAGTGCGGTCGCCGCCGCCGCGTGGATATGCAGGCCGCCCAGCAGCACCAGGAAGGGAATGAGGAGCACCCCGCCCACGCCGACGGCGCCGATGAAGAAGCCCACCGCGACGGCGACGGCAGCGAGGAGCGCGGCGGAGGTCGCGTCCGGCAGCGCCTTGTCCTCTAGCCCGCGGCGAACGCGGTGAGCTCGCTCGTGAGCAGCACGGCCAGCTGCTTCATGACGAGGTATCCCGCGAGGGGATCGGAATCCATGAACGCGCGCAGCGCGGCCCCGTCGAGCGCGACCACCTCGCACGCCGTGAGGCAATAGGCAGTGGCGATGCGGCGCGAGTACCCTTCCACCAGCGCCGCCCACCCGAAGACGTCGCCGCGCCGGATGATGTCGCCAGCTGCAGTCTCGCGCTTGCCGAGGCCCAGCGTGAAGCGCACAGTGCCCTCGGCGAGGACGTAGAAGTCGTCAACCTCGTCGCCGATCGTGTAGATGCGCGTGTCCTGCGGAAACGCGAGCAGGCGCCCGACGCCGGCCAGCCGATCGAGCTGGCGTGCGTCGAGCCTGCTGAAAAAGCGTCCCGCGCCCAGGAGGGCGCGCTCCGGCTCCTCGAGCGCGCGCGTCCCGGACTTCGCTCCCGGCAGCATGCCGCCTACTTGGGTTTCCAGCTGACCTTCTCCCTGAACTTGGCGAGCTCGTCTTCCTTCATGAACACGGTGTGCTCCTTGCCAGGGTAGGCGCGGGAACGCACGTCGTCACGGTAGTCGGACAAGCCCTTCTCCATGATCGGCACGAGGTCCGTGTACATCTTCGAATGCCGTGGGGTGTGCGCTTCGTACAGGTGGAAGAGGTCAGAGCCGATGATATGCACGCCGTGCGCGCGATTGCCGGCGCCCAGGCTGATCACTGGAACGGGCAGCGTCTCGGCGAGGTACTCGCATACCTCTGAGGTTGTCACCTCGCACATGATCGAGAAGCAGCCTGCGTCGACCATGGCCAGGGCGTCGTCCACCAGCTCCTTGGCGCGGTCGGCGGTCTTGCCCTGGGCGAAGAACCCCCCGAGCTGCGGCATCCGCATGGGCGTGATGCCGATGTGACCCTGCACCGGGATGCCGGCCTTCACAATCGCGCCGATGAACTTGGCGTGGTGCTGGTTGCCCTCGCACTTCATCACCTCGGCGCCGGCCTGGGAGACGTACTTGGCGGCGTTGTCGACTGCCTGCTGCTCCGACAGGTGGAAGCTCATGTACGGCATGTCGACCATGCGCAGCCCGTATTTGGAGCCACGCTTGACCGCCTGGGCCATGAACATGACCTCCTCGAATGACACGGAGGTGGTGGTCTCGTGGCCGAAGAGCACCATGCCGCCGGTATCTGATACACACAGGATGTCGATGCCCACGCGGTCCGCGATGATCGCGGTCTCGTAGTCGTAGACGGCGAGCTGCACGATCGGCTCGCCCTTCTTCATCTTGTCGACGAGCATCGGGATGGTGACCTTCTTGCGCGCCGGCGCGGCGGCGGGTTTCTGTTCGGCCATTCGGTCCTCCTTTGGTTGGTTTTCTACTTGTTCTGGATAACAATTTGGCGACACGAATGCAAGCTCCGCGAGAGTGAAAATCGCGTCCCCCGGCGCTCTGCGTTTCGTGCGGAAACGCGGCTTTCGTTAGGAAACAAAACCGGCCTCACGAATTGCCGCGACGCATCCGCTTCAAACCCCACTGCCGGCGCCTCGCCCAGAGCGCCTTGCGCCCGATGCCGAGCATCCTGGCGAGTTCGGTCTCGCTGCGCGTGTCCTGGAAGCGCTCGACCACTTCCCGGATGTACTCCTCGATCGCGAGCGGCTGCTCCAGGCCAAGCGCGACCGGAGCGGCGCGCACCATGGGCAGGGCCGGGGCCACCTCCGCCAGGTCGCGACCGGTGAGCTCCTCGCCCTCGGCGAAGATCACCGCCCCCTCGATGAAGTGCTCAAGCTCGCGCACATTTCCCGGCCAGGGGTGGTGCTCGAGGAAGGAGGTGAACTCGGCATCGAAGCCGCGCACCTTCTTGCCGAGCTTGCGCGAGTATTGCCCGGCGTAATGGCGCGCGAGCACGAGCACGTCGGCGCCGCGCTCGCGCAGCGGTGGCAGCGTGAGCGAGATCACGTTGAGGCTGTAGTAGAGATCCTGGCGGAACTTGCCCTGCGCCACGGCCTCCTCGAGATCCCAATGCGTGGCGGCAACGAAGCGCACGTCCGCGGCGTATGCCTGGCCGTTGCCCACCGCGCGCGCGACCTTGTCCTGCAACACCCGCAGCAACTTCACCTGCAATGCCGCACCGAGCTCGGAGATTTCCTCCAGGTAGAGCGTGCCGCCGTGCGCTTCCCGGATGTACCCGTCGTTGCGGTCGACGCCGGTCGCGCGGCCGAAGAGCTCGGCCTCGAACTCAGCCGAGGCGAGCACGCCGCACTTGACCGGCACAAACGGCCCGTCGGCGCGTGGACTCCGCGCGTGCAGCGCATGCGCGAGCAGCTCCTTGCCGGTGCCGTACTCGCCCGTGATGAGGACGTTCGCCTCGGACTGCGCGGCCTTGCGCATGCGCTCGAGCGCTTTCTGCATGCCGACGCTCTCGCCGAGGATCGGGCGCTGGGCGTACGCGCTCGCGATCGTGTGTCGCAGGGCGGCGTTCTCGCGGCTCATGCGCCGCTCCTTCAGGGCGCGCTCGACCGCGTGCAGGAACTCGTGGTTGTCGAACGGCTTGATGATGTAGTCCACCGCGCCCGCGCGCAGCGCCGCGATCGCGCTCTCGAGCGAGGAGTAGCTGGTCATCAGGATGATGGGAAACGTGCGGTCCTTCTCGTGGAGGAGGCGCACTACGTCCAGGCCGGTGCCGTCGGGAAGTTTCAGGTCGGTGACGACGAGGTCGTAGTTGCCCGCGGCGACGCGCCTCAAGCCCTCCTTCACCGTGGCGGAGGAGTCGACCTGGTAGCCCTCGCGCGCGAGCAGCAGCTTCACCACCTCGGAGACGCCGGGATCGTCCTCGATCAGGAACAGTCGGTCGGAGCGCACCGCCATGCCTCTATGGCGCTCCGGGCAGGACGAGCTCCATGAAGGCGCCGCCCTGTGGATGGTTGGTCGCGCTCATGGAGCCGCCCAGCTCCTGCACGATCTCGTAGCAGATCGCGAGGCCGAGGCCAGTCCCCTCGCCGGGGGCCTTGGTGGTGAAGAAGGGCTCGAAGACGTGCGCCAGGTTCTCGGCGGAAATCCCCGGCCCGCTGTCGCGCACGGTCACGCGCCAGCGCCCGCCGGGCGCGGCCTCGGTGCGCGCGTCGATCCGACCGTTGCCCTCGACGGCCTGCGCCGCGTTCAGGAACAGGTTGAAGAACACCTGCTGCAGCTCTCCCGGCCGGGCGCGCACGATCGCTTCGGGCAGGCCCACAAAAGCGACTTGCACCTGGTCGCCCCAGCGGCTGTGGCTGAGCAATGCGAGGGCCTCGCGCACGGCTGCGTCGATCGCCAGCGGTTGCGGCGCATCGCCGGTCACGCGCGAGAAATCGCCCAGCTTCCGGGTGATGCCGAGCACGCGAACGATGTTGCCCGCGATCGAGCCCAGCCCCTTCCCGAGCGTCTCGGGGGTCACGCCGCGGCGCGATTGCAGGATCTGCACCATCGAGTGGATCGCCGCGAGCGGGTTGGAGACCTCGTGGCACACGCCGGCGAGCATGAATCCGAGCGAGGCCAGGCGCTGCATCTGCGGATCGGGAGCGGCCCCGGGCATGAGGAAGACGCAGCGCCCCAGCGGGCTCGCGGCGACGTGCGCGCCGGGCAGGGCGGCCGGGTCGGATCGCCCCGCGCGCGTGCGCATCGCCGAATTGGCGTGGAGCACCGCACCGTCATCGTCGAGGATGGCCGCGGGCAGCGGCAGCGCATCCAGCAAGGCGCACACCTCCCCGGAGAGCGCCGGCGCCAAGTCGTTGCGCACCGCGCTCACGACGCATTTCCCAGCGCTGGCCGCACGATGGTGCGCTCGTCGATCGGCACGCACATCGCGCACGCGATCACCGAGAGCCCGATGGAGAGGAGCCACACCCATTGGTAGGAGCCGGTCGCGTCAAAGATTGCGCCGCCCGCCCACGCTCCGGCGAAGGCGCCGAGCTGGTGGCCCAGGAATGCGATCGAGAAAAGCGTCGAGAGGTACTTGAGCCCGAAGATCTGGCTCACGAGGGAGTTGGTGAGCGGCACCGTGCCGAGCCAGGTGAATCCCATGACCGCGGCGAAGATGTATGTGCTCGCGAGCGTGGTGGGCACGCTGATGAAGAGCGAGATTGCCACGGCGCGCACCGCGAAGACCCAGAAGAGCAGCCACTTGCGGCTGTAGCGAGCGCCCAGCGCGCCCGCGGCGAGGGACCCGAAGATGTTGAAGATGCCGATCGTTGCCAGCGCGGCCATCGAGTGCTGCGTGCTGAGTCCGCGATCCAGGAGATAGGCGGGGAGGTGGACCATGATGAAAATTGTCTGGAAGCCGCAGACGAGGAACGACCCCGTGAGCAGCCAGAAACCGCCGTGTCTTGCCGCCTCGGAGAGCGCCGCCCCGATCGACTGCGCGCTCTCGTTCGCCGCCGCGTTGCGCCCGGCGAGGACCCCACCCAGTGGAATCATGAGGAAGGCGAGGGCGGCGAGCACCGTCAGCGCGCCGACCCAGCCGAACGCGCTGATGAGGCCCTGTCCCGCGGGAAGCATCGCGAACTGTCCGAATGAGCCGGTGGCCCCGGCCACGCCCACCGCGAATGAGCGGCGTTCGGGCGGAAAGGCGCGCGCAACTACCGCGAGCACGACCCCGAAGCCGGTGCCCGACAGGCCCAGCCCTACCAACAGCCCTGCGGACAAGTCGAACTGGATCGGGCTGGTGGAGTGCGCCATCGAGTAGAGCCCGAGGCCATAGAAGGCGGCCCCCGCGACGATCACGCGGCCGGCGCCCTTGCGGTCCGCGATCGCACCCGCGAACGGCATGGCCAGTCCCCACACCAGGTTCTGCAGCGCGATTGCGAAGGAGAACACTGCGCGTCCACAGCCGAGGTCGATGGACATCGGCTGCAGGAAGAGGCCGAAGCTCTGGCGGATCCCGAGGGCGAGCATCAGCACGAGCCCGGCGCAGGCGAGGACTATCGTCGGCGTGCGCCAGCGGTCGTGATCCAAGGACTCCTCCTCGTGGATTGCCTCATGAAAGGCATTGTAGCGGCCACGCGGCTCCGGCGCGATCGGGCAGCGGGTGGGAAGGCTCAATCGAAGCGCTTTATCGGCTCATCAGGAATATCGGGCTTGTCACCTCGACGCGCGGCAATGTCCAATGCGGACATGCCACTTATCCCCCCCCACGGCCGCGGGAGCCTCCGGCCTTTGCTTCTCCAAGGCGCCGAAGCCGATGCCGAGCGCAAGCGCGCGGCATCCCTGCCGCGCCTCACCGTAACCTCGCGCGAGAAGGGCGACCTGGTCATGCTCGGTCTCGGCGGCTTCACGCCGCTCGCTGGCTTCATGAGCCACGCCGATTGGCGGGGCGTATGCGACTCGATGCGCACCGACGACGGCACCTTCTGGCCGATTCCGATCACCCTGTCCACCGATCCTGCGACCGCCGACACGCTTTCGCCCGGCAAGTCGGAAGTCGCTCTCGTGGACCCGGACGACGGCTCGTTTCTCGCCGTCATGGCGGTTGCCGAGAAGTACCGCATCGACAAGCGCCACGAGTGTGTATCGGTGTTCCGTACCGACGACTCCGCACATCCCGGCGTGCAGATGGTGATGCAGCAGGGTGAGGTAAACCTCAGCGGCCCCGTCAAGGTGCTCTCCGACGGCGGTTTCAAGGCCAGGTACGGGCCGCTCTTCATGACCCCCGCCGAGACCCGCGCCGAGTTCGAGCGCCTGGGTTGGTCGCGAGTCGCGGCTTTCCAGACACGTAATCCGATGCATCGCTCGCACGAATATCTCGCGAAGGTCGCCGTCGAAACGTGTGATGGCGTACTGGTGCACTCGCTGCTCGGCCACCTGAAGCCGGGCGACATACCGGCGGAGGTGCGCACACGCGCCATCGCAATACTGATCGAGAAGTATTTTGTATCGGGCACGGTGGTCCAGGCCGGCTACCCTCTCGATATGCGCTACGCCGGCCCGCGTGAGGCACTTCTGCACGCCGTCTTCCGCCAGAACTACGGCTGCGCCTTCCAGATCGTCGGGCGCGACCACGCCGGGGTGGGCAAGTACTACGGCCCCTTCGACGCGCACCGCATCTTCGACGAGATTCCCGAGGGTTCGCTCGAGATCAAGCCGCTGAAGCTGGACCTGACCTTCTGGTGCTACGCATGCGGGGGCATGGCCTCGGGTCGGACTTGCCCTCACGGCGACGCCGATCGGCTGCAGGTTTCGGGCACCGAGCTGCGCAAGTCGCTCGAGAAGCGCAGCCCCGTCGCCGCGGAATTCTCGCGCCCCGAGGTGCTCGAGATCCTGCGCGAGTACTACAACAGCCTTTGACTCGGTCAGGAGAGATCCTGCCGATCATGGGGCCTGACGCAAATTCAACAAGGACACCCATGCTCTCCGATATCGATATCGCCCAGAAGGCGAAGATGGACCCGATTGCCGAAGTGGCGAAGAAGCTCGGCATTCCCGACGAAGCGCTCGAGGCCTACGGCCGCT
>JBDSMR010000012.1:0-23891 GCA_039915735.1 Usitatibacter sp.
GCCTTTTGCATTGGTGTTCGGCGGCATTGGGGTTGGGGGGCTTTACAGCGCGTACCGCACCTTGACCTCCACGGAACCGCCTCCCGCCGCCGACGGAGAAGCAAAGGCACTGAAAGGACGCGCTCCACGCCGTTCGCGCAGGGGAGAGGGCGAAGAAACGACGGGCAGCGGTCCGCGCTGGCTGCTGGTGCTGGTCTGGAACGCCCTCGCGTGGCCGGCAGCGCTGTTTGTCTTGCCGGACGCCCTCGAGAGCGACAACGACATCGGCCTCGTCGTCTTGATTTTTCCGCTGATCGGACTGTTCATGGTTTGGGTTGCGGCGAAGGAGTCGTACCGCATCTGGAAAGGGGCGCCGAAGGCGGCGCAAAGGAAGGCGATGCAGAAGAAGTCGCCGGGACAGGTTTAGGAAATTGGATCCCGGCCCATCGCTGCGGCGGCAGCGGCCGGGATGACAGTCGCAGGCACAACAGGAGATTCGAGATGACCAAGCAGATCCAGGACGCCTACATCGTTGCCGCAGTGCGCACGCCGGTGGGCAAGGCGCCGCGCGGCATGTTCCGCCATGTGCGGCCCGACGACATGCTGGCCCACGTGCTGCGGGGCGCCATCGCCCAGGTGCCGGGGCTGGACCCGCACGATATCGGCGACGTGATCGTGGGTTGCGCCATGCCGGAGGCGGAGCAGGGCATGAACGTGGCGCGCATCGGCGTGTTGCTGGCGGGCCTGCCGGATAGCGTGCCGGCCATGACCATCAACCGCTTCTGCTCGTCGGGCGTCCAGGCCGTCGCGCTGGCGGCGGACCGCATCCGCACGGGTGACGACGACGTGGTCATCGCCGCGGGCACCGAATCGATGTCGATGGTGCCGATGATGGGCAACAAGATCGCCCTGAACGACTCGGTTTTCCAGAACAACGACAACGTGGCCATTGCCTACGGCATGGGGATCACGGCCGAAAACGTGGCGAAGCAGTGGAAGGTAAGCCGCGAAGACCAGGACGCTTTTGCGGTCGCCAGCCACCAGAAGGCGGCGAAAGCGATTGCGGAGGGCAATTTCAAGGAGGAAATTCTTCCCTACGAAATCAACTCTGCCTCGCCCGACCTCGCCACCGGAAACGTGCTGCACCGCAAAAAAACCGCGGATACGGACGAAGGCCCGCGACCCGATTCCTCGGTCGAATCACTGGCCAAGCTGAAGACGGTTTTCGCGGCCCGGGGGTCGGTGACGGCCGGCAACAGCTCGCAGATGTCGGATGGCGCCGCCGCCGTGATCCTCATGAGCGAGGCCGCGCTGAAGAAATACAACGTGAAGCCGCTGGCGCGTTTCGTGGGCTTCGCGGTGGCCGGCGTCCCTCCTGAAATCATGGGAATCGGTCCGATCAAGGCGATCCCGAAAGTGCTCAGGCAGGCCGGCCTGAAAAGCGACGATATCGATTGGATCGAGCTGAACGAGGCTTTCGCGGCGCAGGCGCTGGCCGTGATCCGCGAACTCGGGCTCAATCCGGAAAAAGTAAATCCGCAGGGTGGAGCCATCGCGCTGGGCCACCCGCTGGGCGCCACCGGCGCTGTCCGCACTGCAACATTGATGCATGGTTTGAAGCGCACCGGAGGCAAGTACGGCATGGTCACGATGTGTATCGGTACCGGCATGGGGGCCGCGGGCCTGTTCGAGTCGCTATCCTGAAGGCACAATAGCCGCCACATACTGGTCCGCTCATCCGCTCAGGCGGGCCACCCAAGAAGAAATAGACCCAAAACTGAGGAGAAGCACGATGAAACCCGTATTCCGTCCCGTGGCCAGGCCGCTGGTGGCTGCCCTGGCCCTTCTAGGCGCCGCACCCGCCATGGCGCTGCAGTTCGAATTCGACAACGGCATCAAGGCCAACGTCGACACCACCGTGAGCTACGGCGTGGCCGTGCGCTCCGAAGAGCGCGAGAAGTCCCTCATCGGCATCGCCAACGGCGGCACGTCGCGTTCGGTCAACGAGGATGACGGCGACCTCAACTTCGACAAGGGCCACCCCTTCGCCAACATCTTCAAGGCCACGGTTGACACCGAGGTCAAATGGCGCAACTTCGGCTTCTTCGGCCGCGGCACCGCCTTCTACGACATCGACCTCCACGACAGCGACAAGCTCGGTCCCGTCGGCCGCGACCGCCTCGGCAAGAACGTGGTGGGCCTGGACGGCTTCTTCTACGCCAACTTCCGGCCGATGGACAAGAACCTGCGCGTGCGCGCCGGCCGCCAGGTGATCAGCTGGGGCGAGAGCACCTTCATCCCCAACGGCATCAACGTCATCAACCCGGTGGACCTCTCCAAGCTGCGCGTCCCGGGCTCGGAGCTGAAGGAAGCCTTCATCCCGACGACCGGCATCTGGTCGAGCCTGCAGCTCACCACCGCCGCGACGGTGGAAGGTTTCTACCTCACCAACCACGACAAGATCCGCATCGATCCGCGCGGCTCGTATTTCTCCAACAACGACTTCGCCTCGGACGACGCCACGCGAGTGATCCTCTCGTTCGGGCGCCGCCAGGACCAGAACTTCCCGCTCTCCAACCCGGTGCCGCCGAATATCCCGACGCTGGGACCGGCCGTCGCCGCCGTGCTGGGACCGTTCAACCCGGCCGCGTCGGTCTACGCGCCGCGCAGCGCCGACCGCGATCCGAAAGACGACGGCCAGTGGGGCGTTGCCTTCCGCTATCTCGCCAACGAGCTGAACAGCACCGAGTTCGGCTTCTACGCGATGAACTACCACAGCCGCATCCCGCTGTTCTCGGGCATCAAGGGCACCAGCAGCTCGCTGCTGACCGGCACGCCTTTCCTCACGCCGATCTGCGCCACTGCCGCCCTGCGCGCGCTGTGCGCCACCGGCACCGCGAACTATTTCGCGGAGTATCCGGAAGACATCAGGATGTACGGCTTCAGCTTCAACACGCAGGGTCCGATGGGTGTCGCGCTGCAGGGTGAGTACTCGTACCGCCCCAACCTGCCGCTGCAATACGCCACGCCGGAACTGCTGCTGGCCTCCCTCGGCCTGCCCAACCTGATCACGGGCTTCACCCAGATCCCGGGCGCGCCCACCGGCGCCACCTCGGCAGCGCTGATTCCGGACGGCACCTACATGCGCGGCTACGAGCGCGTGAAGGCCAGCCAGTTCCAGATGACGGGCACCAAGGGCATCCCGAGTGTGCTGGGCGCCCAGCAGCTGGTGATGGTCGGCGAGGCCGGCTTCAACTGGTTCCACAACCTGCCGCCGGGCGTGAAGTTCAACGGGCCGGCTGTCTACCTGCCTGCCACGCAGTTCGGCGCGGTGCTTTCCAGCGCCTTCTCGGTGCAGGACCCGGACAGCTTCCTCACGGAATTCTCGTGGGGCTATCGCCTGGCAGCGCGCCTGGAATACGCCAACGCGCTTTACGGCGGCACGCTTTCGCCGCGCTACGCCTTCTCGCATGACGTGAAAGGCGTGGGCCCGAACTTCAACCAGGGCGTCAAGTCGCAATCCATGGGACTTTCCTGGGACTATCAGCGCAAGTGGCTGGTCGATGCGCAGTTCACCATGTATTCGGGTGGTCGCACCTACTGCGGCACGGACATGCCGCCGGCGGGTTCCGTGGTGACGCCGGGCCAGTCGGCGAGCTTCTGCTCCTCGGCCAACCCGCTGCGTGACCGCGACTTCTACTCGGTCTCCGTGAGCTACTCGTTCTGACGCCGTCCACAAAATAAAACATCGAGGAGAGAATCAAATGATGTCCATCAACAGCAAGACGTGGGCGGCTCTCGTGGTTGGCGCGGTGTTCGCCGCGCCGGCCGCGGCAGAGCTGTCCGCCGCTGACGCCGCCAAGCTTGGCACCACGCTCACCCCCATGGGCGCGGAAAAGGCCGGTAATGCGGCCAACACCATCCCCGCGTGGGACGGCGGCGTCACCAAGACGATGGCCGGCTACCAGGCGGGCCAGTTCTATCCGGACCCGTTCTCGGCCGACCGCTCCACCATCACCATCACCGGCGCCAACGCCGACCAGTACAAGGCCAACCTTTCGGACGGCCAGGTCGCGATGCTGAAGAAATATCCGAGCTACAAGATGATGGTGTATCCGACGCGCCGCAGCGCCTCCTTCCCGGCGTGCCACTACGCGGAGACGAAGGACTGCGCCACCAAGGCCAAGCTGGTCCCGGGTGGCAACGGCGTCACGGGTTGCACCGGCGGCGTTCCTTTCCCGATACCGAAGGATGGCAACGAAGCCATCTGGAACACGTTGCTGCGTTATCGCGGCGACACCTTCGGCATGCACTGGTCGCAGGCCGCGGTCACCCGCACCGGTGACTACGCGCTGGTGAAGTTCGAGTACGAATACGACTTCTCCTACGGCAACTGCTCCAAGCCCGCCTCGCAGCGCGAGCCCAACAAGATCCTCAACTACCTGCAGAACACCACCGCGCCCGCGCGCCTGGCCGGCCAGATCCTGCTGGTGCACGAGACCGTCGACCAGACGAAGGAGCCGCGCAGCGCCTGGACGTACAACCCGGGGCAGCGCCGCGTGCGCCTCGCTCCGAACGTCGCCTACGACAACCCCGGCACCGCTGCCGATGGCCTGCGTACCAACGACGACTTCGGCATGTTCAACGGCGCGACCGACCGCTACAACTGGAAACTGGTGGGCAAGAAGGAGATGTACATCCCGTACAACTCCTACAAGCTTTCCAATCCCCAGCTGAAGTACGCGGACATCCTCAAGCCGGGCCACATCAACCAGGACCTCGCGCGTTATGAATTGCATCGCGTCTGGGTGGTCGAGGCCACGCTCAAGCCGGGCACCAGCCACATCTACTCCAAGCGCGTCTTCTACATCGACGAGGACAGCTGGGCGGTGGTGGCCACGGACAAATACGACGGCCGCAACGAGCTCTGGCGCTATGCGGAGCAGCACAACGAGAACTGGTACAACGTCCCGATGTTCTTCGGCACCATCGAAGTCCACAACGACCTGCAGTCGGGCCGCTACATCGCGATGGGCCTGCGCAGCGAAGAGAAGCTGATCTACGAGCCGCTCAAGCGTACGGCTGGTGACTACACGCCCGCGAACCTTCGCGGCGTCGGCACGCGCTAGCGGGGGCACGCCTCCTTGTTAAGGAAGGCCATCGGCGCCGCGGCAGTTTGCTGCGGCGCTGTTTTTTTCGCACATGCCGCGCCTGAAGCGGCTGCCTCCGATGCAGGTCCGCTCAGCGCCACCACGATGCAGCGCCTGCTGCTGGTGGACGCGGAGCGCTTCGGCAGCCGCATCGTGGCGGTGGGTGACCGCGGCTACATCGTCGTCAGCGACGACCAGGGCAAGACCTGGAAGCGCGCCAAGGCACCGGCGGCGCCCTTGCTGACGGCCGTCGATTTCCTCGATGACCAGGTGGGCCTGGCCGTCGGGCATGACTCGATCATTCTCGCCACGCACGACCGCGGCGAGACCTGGGAGCAGGTGTTCGCGGCACCCGCGGAGCAACGCCCGCTGCTCGACGTGATTTTCCTCACGCAGAATACGGCGATCGCCATCGGCGCCTACGGCGCATATTACGAAAGCGCGGACGGCGGCAAGAGCTGGAACCCGAAGAAGGTCATCGCCGACGACAAGCACCTCAATGCGATCCTCGAGTTGGGTGAGGGCGCGCTGATGATCCTTGGCGAGGCCGGCACGCTGCTGATGTCCAGCGACTCCGGCAAGACATGGACGCCGGGCGTGTCCCCGTACAAGGGATCGTTCTTCGGCGGCCTCGTGGCCAACGACGGCGCAGTGGTCGCCTTCGGCTTGCGCGGCCACATCTTCCGCTCCACCGACAAGGGCAAGACCTGGAACCAGGTGGAGAACAAGCTCACCACGCCGCTCATGGGTGGCGACAAGCTGCCGGACGGCGCGCTGGTGATCGCGGGGGGCTCCGGCACCGCGCTGGTGAGCCGCGACAACGGCCTTACGTTCCAGCCTTTGGCCACGGGCACCACGCGCGCCTTCTCGAAGGCACTGCTGGGCGGCCCCAACACCGTGCTGCTGCTCGGTGAAACCGGTGCGCGCGAGGTGGCGCTGCCCTCTTCCCCGGCGGGGGCGCGATGAGCCTGGCCAAACTGATCCAGGGCGTCTCGAAGGTTGTCTTCGACCACCGCCGCACGTGGCTCATCATCTTCAGCATTCTCACCGTGATTTTCGCGCTGTCGGCCTCGCGCCTCACGGTGGACGCGGGCTTCAACAAGATGGTGCCGCTCAAGCACGAATACATGAAGGTCTACCGCGAGTACGAGAAGGTTTTCGGCGGTGCCAATCGCGTGGCGCTCGCGATCGTGCAGAAGGACGGCGACCTCTACAACAAGGAGTTCATGGCCAAGCTGAAGGGCCTCACGGACGACGTGTTCCTGCTCAACGGCGTGGACCGTCCGTCGGTCAAGTCGCTCTTCACGCCCAACACGCGTTTCATCGAGGTGATCGAGGAGGGATTCGCCGGCGGCAACGTCATCCCCGCGACCTTCCAGGGCACCGACGCCGACCTCGCCAAGGTACGCGAGAACGTCAGCAAGTCCTCTGAAGTGGGTCGTACGGTGGCCACCGACTTCTCCGGCGCGCTGGTGAGCGCGGGCCTGCTGGAGATCGATCCGCAGACCGGCAAGCGCCTCAATTATTTTGAGGTCGCGGCGAAACTGGAAGAGCTGCGCGCCAAGTACCAGGGCGACCGCCACACCATCCACATCATCGGTTTTGCCAAGGCGGTAGGCGACATTCGTGACGGCGCCCGCGGCGTGGTGATGTTCTTCGGCGTGGCCTTCCTGATCACCCTCGGCCTGATGTTCTGGTTCGTGAAGGACCTCAAGCTCACCATCGTCGCCATCGTGGCCGCGATGATGCCGGTGCTGTGGCTGCTGGGCACGTTGCCGATCCTGGGCTTCGGCATCGACCCGCTTTCGATCCTGGTGCCGTTCCTGATCTTCTCCATCGGCGTCTCGCACGCGGTGCAGATGACCCGGACGTGGGAGCGCGAGGTGGCGTCCGGCGTGGATTCACTCGTCGCCGCCAAGCGCTCGTTCGCCAAGCTCTTCATTCCCGGCACTCTCGCGTTGCTCACCAACGTGCTTGGTTTCGCCGTGATCATGCTGATCCCGATCGACATCGTGCGCGAGCTCGGCATCACCGCTTCGCTCGGCGTGGCGTGGATGATCATCACCAACAAGATGCTGCTGCCGATCATGCTTTCGTACTCGAGCCTGTCGCGGCGTGCGCTGCAGCGCGAGGCGTTTTCGGAAGGGCGCACGCAGCGCTTCTGGCACACCGCGGCGCGTGGCGTGGAGAAGGGCCGCGCCACGGTGATCATCGGCATCGCATTGGTGGTGCTCGCCGGTGGCCTCTACCAGGCGCACAAGCTGAAGGTCGGCGACTACGGCATCGGTGTTCCGGAGCTGCGCCCCGAGTCGCGCTACAACCAGGACAACGCGATGATCGTGAAGAAGTTCGCGATCGGCGTGAATACCCTGGGCGTGGTCGCGCAGACGAAAAACGTCCAGGGCGCCTGCACCAACTACGAAGTGATGGGCACCATCGAGCGCTTCGACTGGTTCATGCAGAACGTGCCCGGCACGCAGTCCGTGATCTCGCTGCCGGGGCTGGCGAAGGTGGTCAACTCCGGTTTCAACGAAGGCAATATCAAGTGGCGCGCGCTGCCGCGTGACCCGCAGGTGATGGCGCAGTCGGTCACGCCCATCGACACCTCCACCGGGCTGCTGAATCCTGATTGCAGCGCCATGCAGGTGCTGGTGAACACCACTGACCAGCAGGGCGAAACCATCGCGCGCCTTGTTTCCGAGGTGAAGACCTTCGCCGCCGCCAACAACAACGACAAGCTCGAGCTCAAGCTCGCCACCGGCAACGTGGGGGTGATGGCCGCGACCAACGAAGCCGTCGACAAGGCGCGCTGGGAAATGAATTTCGCGATTTTCGGCGCGCTGATGCTGATGTGCCTGATCACCTTCCGCTCGCTGCGCGCCACGATCTGCATCCTCGTTCCGCTGGCCATCGTCTCGGTGCTGTGCGAGGCGTTGATGCCGCTGCTCGGCATCGGCCTGAAGGTCTCCACGCTGCCGGTGATCGCGCTCGGCGTCGGCGTGGGCGTCGATTACGGCATCTACCTCTACGACCGCATCGAGATCCACCTGGAAGAGGGCAAGGACCTCGCCGGCGCGTTCTACGAGGCGCTGAATGAGCGTGGCACGGCGATGGTATTCACCGCCGTCACCATGACCATCGGCGTCGGCACGTGGGCGTTTTCCGCACTCAAGTTCCAGGCGGACATGGGGATACTTTTGGCTTTCATGTTTTTCCTGAACATGCTGGGCGCGCTGTTCCTGCTGCCGGCATTGGCCGCTTTCCTGCTGAAGCCAGACAAGGCACAAGCCCCATCGGCCGCCTTGCGATGATCGGGGGGTGGCTGGCGCTGGCCGGGGCGGCTATATTCGAGGCTGACAGGAGAACACCATGAGCCTATTCGATACCTTCGCAAGCGTTCTCGGCAGCACCGGCGTCTCGGCCAGCCGCTTCGCCAACCTCGCGCTCGGGTTGATCCATAGCGAACGCCACGGCGGCATCGAGGGCCTGCTGGACCGCTTCCGCGACCTCGGCCTCGATGATGCGGTCCGCTCCTGGGTGGGCCCCGGCAAGAACATCTCGGTTTCGCGCGACAACGTGATCCGCGCCATCGGCATGCCCCATATCTCGGAGCTGGCGCAGGCCGCGGGCATCCCGCCGGAGCTGGCCGCCACGGAGCTTTCCAGCCTGCTGCCGCAGTTGATTGACCGCATGACACCCGCCGGGAAGCTGCCCGAGGGAGAGCAGCTGGAGGCGGCGCTCGCCGCCCTCAAGACGAAGATCGGGATGATCTAGGCGTCGTCGGCGGCCACCACCGGTTTTCGGGTCAGGTGGGTTTGACGATGTCGCCGACGGCGATGCGGCCAGGACGCACGGTGACCAGGTTCATGCCGAACATCAAGCCGAAGCGGGAGCTTTCGCGATACGTCGTGAGGGTGGCGAGCGGCTCCGGGCCCACCACTTCGCCCGTGGCCTGGTCGGTGGTTGTCACCTGGCAGCGCCCGCAGGGCTTGGCGCCCTTGAGGATGGCTTCGCCAATCGCGATTTCGCCGAAGGAATCCTCTGCGTAGGCAGCAGCGCCCTTCACCACGATGTTGGGCCGGAAGCGGTTCATCGGCAGCGCGGCGTGGCCCCTTTCCTTGAGGCGATTGTTGAGGTCTTCGAGCGAGGCCTCGCCGGTCACGAGGTACGCATAGCCGTCGGCGAAGCTCACCAGCTTGTTGGTGCCGGCGAATTCCTGGTTGGACATGCGCTTGGTGCCCTCGGGCATGTAGACCAGCTTGCACTCGTGGCCAAGGTATTCGGTGAGCCATGCATCGGCCTCCGAGGAGGCGGGCAGGGCGTCGCAGGTGCTCTTCCAGACGCGCACGCGCATGCGCTGGCGGCCATCGGGCTCGAAGGGCACGTCGACCTCGCCGAAGTCGGGGGCGGAGAGCACCAGCGAATCGTGCGTGAGGTCGGTCCAGACGGTGGCCATCTTCGGGAGGTCGCGCTGGGTGATGAATTCGCCGACTTCGTCGACCACCATCCAGCGGCGGTCGTGCCTGAGGCCGCGGTCGGTGCAATACGCCTCGTCGAGGTCGATGCCCCCGAGGCCCTTCACGGGATAGACGTGTAGTGCGGAAACGGTGACGGTCATTGGGTCCTCATGTTGTTGTTGTCCTGGTGCGCACCATGGTTTCGACCAGCCGCTCGAGCGCGCGCTCGGGATCGTCGAGGTAACCGGTGTGGGCAGGGGATGTTTGTATCACGGTACTGCGTGGCGCCGTGAGCCAGCGAAATCGCTCCTTTGGCGAAAGCTTGCCGATAGGGCCCGCGTTTTCTCCACCGGCACAGATCGCGGGGATGGTTTGCAGGTGCGCGCGCACCGCTTCCAGGTCCATCGCGGGATCGAGCGCCTGCAGCCGCGACTCGTCGACCTCGATGCGTGCGGCGAGGAAACCCTTCGAGGGGCAGGAGACGATGACGCCCACGTTCACGAATTCCTCGCGCTCCACGCGAGGCACCACGCGGATCACCGCGTAGTCATACGTGCAGGGTGCGGGCACGCTCGGCCTCCTGTGCGAATGCGCGCGGCGCCTTGAGGCGGCGCACGAGAAAAGCTTCGTAGATGGCGCGGCGGTCGGCGGGCAGCCAGTCGGCGGGAACGGCTTCCATCACGTCGTGGATCACGGCCGGTGTGAGCAGGGCCGCCATTTTCTCATCCGCCTCGGCCAGGCGCGTGGCCAGTGGCAGCAGCACGTGGTCCTTGATGGCGGGGAAGGGGTCTTCGGCGCGCGCGGTGAAGTCGTCGGCGCCATGGTGGTAGTAGAGCGCGGCGCCATGGTCGATCAGCCAGAGCTTGCGATGCCACATCAGCAGGTTGGTGTTGCGCGGCGTGCGGTCGACGTTGGCGGTGAATGCGTCGAACCAGACGATTTGCGAGGCGAGCATCGCATCGGGCTTTTCGGCCAGTGGATCGAAGGTGACCGAGCCGGGAAGATAGTCGATGCCGAAGTTGAGGCCCTCGCTCGCGCGGATCAAATCCTGGATTTCCGGGTCCGGTTCGCTGCGCGCGAGTTCCGCTTCCAGCGTCATCGCAACGATGGGCGGGACCGCCAGGCCGGCGGCTCGCGCAAGTTCTCCCGCCACGGTTTCAGCCACCAGCACCTTCAGGCCCTGGCCTGCGCCGCGGAACTTGATGACGTAGAGCCCGTCGTCGTCCGCCTCGACGATGGCGGGCAGGGAGCCGCCTTCCCGCAGGGGAGTGACGTAGCGTCGCGCAGAAACCGTTCTCAATGGCATGATATTAGGGTACCGCAAGCCGTCGCCCCGGCCGCCGCAATCGCGGCGACGGGCCGGGGCCCAATTTCAGGAGAGACAAATGGCCATCTGGGACAAACTCATCAACGAGCTGATCGACATCGTCGAGTGGCTCGACGACACCAACGACACCCTGGCGTACCGCTTTGAGCGTTACCAGAACGAAATCAAGAACGGCGCCAAGCTCGTCGTTCGAGAAGGCCAGATGGCGGCGTTCATCAACGAAGGCCAGCTGGCGGACGTGTTCAAGCCCGGCACCTACACCCTGACCACGCAGAACCTGCCGATCCTGGCCACGCTGCGCGGCTGGAAGTACGGCTTCAACAGCCCGTTCAAGGCGGAGATCTACTTCGTCTCGACGCGCAAGTTCACCGACCTCAAGTGGGGCACTCCGGGCCCGGCGATGATGCGCGACAAGGACTTCGGCATGATCCGCGCGACCGCTTTTGGCATCTACGGCATCCGCGTGAAGGATCCCGGCATCTTCGTGAAGGACCTGGTCGGCACCGACAACCGTTTCACCACGGCTGAAATCCAGGAGAACCTGCGCGGCAAGATCGGCACCCGCATCAAGGAGCTGATGCCCGAGCTCGGCATTCCGGTGATCGAGATGGAAGCCAAGGTCGTGGAGATGGGCAACCGCCTGCGCGAGAAACTCACGCCGGATTTCGAAGCGATGGGCATCGAGCTGGTGGAAGTACAGGTGCAGGACATCGGGCTGCCCGAGGAAGTCGAGAAGGCGATCGACAAGCGCGGCGCCATCGCCGCCATCGGCAACCTGCAGGCGTACACGCAGTACGAGAGCGCTTCGGCGATTCGCGATGCCGCCAACAACCCGGGTGGCGCGGCGGGCGTAGGTGTGGGCCTGGGCGCCGGCATGGCGATGGGCGCGCAGATGATGAACAACATGGGGGGCATGGCGGCTGGTGCGGGCGCTGGTGCTTCCGCAGTCCCGCCGCCGATTCCGGGCGCCGCGATGTTCCATGTCGCCATGGGCCAAGCCCAGACGGGGCCGTTCGACCTGTCGGCATTGGCGCAGCAGGCCTCCGCCGGCCAGCTTTCGCGTGACACGCTGGTGTGGAAAAACGGCATGGCGTCGTGGGTGAAAGCGTCCGAAGTGCCGGAACTGGCGAACCTCTTCTCGAACCTGCCGCCACCGATCCCACGTTGACCGAAGACTTCATCAAGACCTTCCCCTGCACCGGCTGCGGGGCGAAGCTCTCGTTCGCGCCCGGAACGAGCACGCTCAAGTGCGAGTTCTGCGGCACCACCAACCAGATCGCGGGCAACGAGGAGAAGGTCGAGGAGCTCGACTACGCCACTTACCTGAAGGCGCTCGAGGGCAAGGCGGAGACCATCGAGTCCGAGCACGTGCGCTGCGAGAAGTGTGGCGCGGAGCAGGAGCTCGGCACCGGCCTTTTCGCTTCCAAGTGCGCGTTCTGCAGCGCGCCGATTGTCTCGAAGAGTTATGCCAACCGACGCATCAAGCCCAAGGCGATCGTGCCCTTCCAGGTGGATCGCAAGAAGGCGCAGGAGGAAATCCGCCGCTGGATCAGCAAGCAATGGCTGGCGCCGGGCGACTTGAAGCGCTACGCGCAGAGCGACGCCGGCTTGTCCGGCATGTACCTGCCGTTCTGGACCTACGACGCGCAGACGTCGTCCGACTATGTCGGCGAGCGCGGTGATGATTTCTACGTGGACGAGAACTACACCACCACCAACAACCGCGGCGAAAACGTGGTCAGCACCCGCCGGCGCAAGGAGACGCGTTGGTCGCCAGCCTCCGGCCACGTGGATCGTTTCCATGACGACGTGCTGGTGATGGCCTCGAAGACGCTGCCTCCCAACATCCTCGGCGCATGTTCGAAATGGAACCTGAAGGGCCTGGTGCCCTATCAGCCGGAATTCGTGAGCGGCTTCCAGGCCGAGTCCTACCAGATCGGATTGAAGGAGGGCTTTCCGATCGCGCGCCAGACCATCGATGCCCAGGTGGCGAACAACATTCGCGGGGACATCGGCGGCGACCAGCAACGCATTCGCGACGTGAAGACCAGCTACAGCAAGGTGACTTTCAAGCACGTGATGCTGCCGGTGTGGATCTCGGCCTATCGGTATCGCGACAAGGTCTATCGTTTTCTCATCAACGGGCAGACCGGTGAAGTTTCCGGAGAGAGCCCGAAGAGCTGGTGGAAGATCGCGCTGCTGGTGATGGCGATCCTTGTCGCGCTGCTCGTGTTCCTGGTCATGGGTGGGAAACACTAAGGCCAAAGCGGAACACGGAAGGCGCTGAAAAGAGCGGAAGACACGGAAGGGAAATCGGTGTGATCCCATTCTCCAGATTGATGGCGCAAGTGCGTGCGGCCGATGGGCAGGCCGTGGTCGACGTGCCTGACGACTGGCTGCAGGGCAGGACGCTTTTCGGTGGCCTGCAGGCGGCCATTGCGCTGGCGGCGATGCGATCGGTCGCGCCGTCCGCGCCGCTGCGCTCGTTGCAGGCAACGTTCATCGGGCCGGTGATCGGCGGTATGGTCAGGGCCAACGCGAAAGTCCTTCGCAGCGGCAGAAGCGCGACCCACGTCGAGGCGCGAATTGTGGATGGCGACAACACGCTCGGGCTCTACGTGGGTGTGTTCGGCCTGGCGCGGCCTTCGGACGTCGCGCTCAGGCCCACGCAGCAGCCGGTCGCCTCGCCCAGGCCGGTCGATTATCCGTACATCCCCGGTGAGCGGCCGCCGTTCAAGCAGCACTTCACGGCGCGTTATCTCGTGGGGGGCACGCCCTACAGCGGCGTATCGCACCCCGAGGCCGTGATCGAGCTGGCGATGATCGACACAGGCAATGCCACCGAGGCGCACGCCGTGGCGATGGCCGATTACATCTCGCCCATCGCGCACTCCTATCTCGGCAAGCCGACGGTGGGCGCTTCATTGAGCTGGATGCTGGAGATGCTCGTCGAAGACGTCAGCATGCTGCCGCTGGAAGGATGGCGCGTCGACGCCACCCTCATGGCTGCAGCCGATGGCTACACCCACCAGTCGCTGGTGCTGTGGGGGCCGGGCGGCGTGCCGGTGGCACTGGGCCGCCAGACCATGGTGGTTTTCGGCTAGGCCTGCGCCAGCATCGTATCGCCGCCGGAGACTTCGAACTTGCCCGGCGCTTCGATGTTGAGTGTCTTGACCACGCCGTCATCCACCAGCATCGAGAAACGCTGGCAACGCATTCCCATGCCACGCGCGCCGAGGTCGAGGTTCAGGCCCAGCTTGCTGGTGTATTCCGCGCTGCCGTCGCCCATGAAGCGGATCTTGCCCGCGGCCTTCTGGTCGCGCGACCAGGCGCCCATCACGAACGGGTCGTTGACCGCGAAGCACCACACTTCGTCCACGCCCTTGGCCTTCAGCGCGTCGAGGTTGTTGAGGTAGCTGGGCACGTGTTTGGCCGAGCAGGTGGGCGTGAAGGCGCCCGGCAGGCCGAAGATCGCGATCTTCTTGCCTTTGGTGGCGTCTTCCACCTTGAACGTATTCGGGCCGATGCTGCAGCCGTTGCCCTCGACTTCGATGAATTCCTGCACGGTGCCCGCGGGCAGCTTGTCGCCGACTTTGATCGTCATTCAATTTCTCCTTTTGTGAACTGGATTCCCGCCTTCGCGGAAATGACGTGGATACTAAAAGTGCCCGCGCCGGAACGTTGCCAGCGCAAGTCCCGCCGCGATGAAGAATCCGCCGAGCGAGCGGTTCACCATGCGCAGGTGGCTGGGGTTGCGCATGGCCGCGAACACCTTGGCCGCGAGCGCGGTGTAGCCCCACATGATCACGAGGTCCACGGCAAACGTCGTGGCCGCGAAGACCGAATACTGGAATGCCTGCGGGCGGGCGACGTCGATGAACTGCGGCAGGATCGCGGCGAAGAAGATGATGCCCTTGGGGTTGGTGGCGTTGACCCAGAAGCCGCGCATGAAGACGCCGCGCGCAGTGGTCTCGTGGTCGTCCCGGTCCTCGGTGAAACCCTTGGGCGGCGCGCGCCAGGTGATGACGCCGAGGTAGATGAGGTAGATCACGCCGCCCCACTTCACCAGGGTAAATGCGGTCTCCGAAGCAAGCAGCAGCGCGCCCAGCCCGAGCGACACGATGAGGACCACCATCAGGTTGGCGAACTGCATGCCGATGCTGTTCCACAGGCCCAGCCGGAAACCATGGTTCAGCCCCGACGAAATGCTCGAGAACACGCCCGGCCCCGGCGTGACCGAAAGGATGATCGTCGCGAGGAAATAGGTAAGCCAGACCGAGAACTCCATCAACGTCCCTTTTCGATGGCGCGCTTCGCGATGCGGTCGATGAGTGCCGGTGCGAACAGCTTGAGCCAGAGGCCTATTTTACCGCGTGCCGTCATGACCACTTCCCGCTTGCGAGTCTCGATGGCATTGACGATGATGCGCGCGCACTCCTCCACGCCCATCACTTCGCCTTCCTTCACAGGACTTACCTGGATCGGCTTGCCGTCGGGGCCGGTGGCGTTTTCCCGGATGCCGGTGGAAACGAAACCCGGATAGATCATCGTGACCGCCACGCCCGAGCCGTCCAGCTCGATGCGCAGCGAGTCGAAGAAGCCGGTCATCGCGTGTTTGGAGGCCGCGTAGCCGGTGCGCGTGGGCACGCCGGTTTTTCCCGCAAGACTGGCGACACCGCACAAGACGCCGCGCGATTGGCGCAGGTATGGCAATGCATGGCGCGTGCAATACACCGCGCCCATGTAGTTCACCTGCATGATCCGCTCGAGGATCGACATGTCTTCGATATCCTCGAAGTACGCCCACATCGTGGCGCCGGCGTTGTTCACCAGCACGTCGATGCCACCGAATGCGAGTGCTGCTCCCGACATGACGGCCTGGCAGTCGCGCTCGAGGGCTACGTCGCATTTCACGGTGAGGACGCTGGCGCCGAGTTTCTTGCAGTCGGCGGCTACCGCTTCCAGATCTGCCGCGTTTCGGGCTGCCAGCACGAGTCGCGCTCCCAAGGCGGCGAACTGGCAGGCGAGTTCGGCCCCAATGCCTTTTGATGCACCGGTAATGACAACAACCTTGTTGCGCATGGTTTCGGACATTTCGAAAGATAGGAAGATTACGCCACTGCATGAAGGGACGCAGGCGGGGGGTGCTCGCAGATTCGATGACAAAGTCAACGATCTCTCGCCTTGGGAGTTGATTGATTCTGTCAACGAATTCCCGCGCATGGCCCGACCCCGTGACCTGAAGGCCATGACTGCCGATTTCCGGCGCTTCAATCGCTTTTACATGCGCAAGCTGCATCCGCTGCGCGAAGCGATGCGCGGGCCGGGATTGCACCAATCCCATCTACGCGTACTGCGAGAGCTCGGTGAATTTCCCGGAGGCGTTTCGGCTGCGGCGATCGCCTGGCACCTCGGCATGGACCCCGCTCACGTGAGCCGCATCCTGCGTTGGTTTCGCTCGCTGGGTTACCTGGAGGAAACGCGGGATCCGCGTGACGGGCGATGCGTCCTGGTGGGACTAAGCCGGCACGGCATGAATGATTACCAATACCTGCAGCGTCGCGCTGAAGGCGTTGCGCAGCTCATGCTGATGCTGCTCCCTCCTGCGGACCGCAACCGCATGATGGCGGCGATGGCCGAAATCGAGGGTGTGCTGAAGACCGTCCAGTGGGATGACATTCACCTGCCTACTTATCCGTCTTCGGATCGGGAATGTGATTGAAGGCGATATGCATACCCCCCCGATCCCGAGCCTTGTGCGCTGAGGCGAAATACACCGCCTGTTTCCCGAACCTCGAATTCAACTTGTCCAGCGCGGAATACAGGTTCTTCGACCTGTCCTCGGAGGCGAACAGCGAGCCGGTATGGTCGGCCTCGGAAACAAGATCCGAATAAGCCATCCCCACGCGCAGGATCGTGCGCCGGTCCCGGGGGCGCTTGGCCCAGAGTTTCTCCAACGCATGCAGGAAAGCGACGGTGTCCTGCGTATCCACCAGCCGCATCTCGTGTGCCCAGTGGCTTCCATCGAGGTACTTGATGTCGATGGACAATCGCCCGGCGTAGAAATCGGCCTTGCGCAACCGCATGGCCGCCTTCTGCGTGAGGCGGTTCAACACCGCGAAGGCATGCTCGGGGTTGCGATTTTCCGGGCCGAGCACGCTGGAGTGCGAAATTGAACTGGTGTCGCTGCTGCGCTCGTGCTGCTCCTCGCCGCGGATCCTCGAGAACATGATCTCGCCGCCGATGCCGCCCCAGATGGCGCGCAGCTGGTCGCCGGTCTGCGCGGCCAGGTCCTTCACGGTGAAGATCTTGTGGCGATGCAGGCGCGCTTCCATCTGCTTGCCGACGCCGGAGAGCGCGCGCACCGGCAGGTCGAACAGGCGATCGGGCAGCTCGGCCTGCTGGATCATCACCAGGCCGTCGGGTTTGACCATGTCACTCGCGGTCTTGGCGATGAATGTATTCGGACCGATGCCGATGGAGGTGCGCAGGCACTCGCCCATCTCCGCGGTGAGCCCGGCCTTCACCTGGTGCGCGATCTTCATGGCGCGCTCGGGCTCTCGCCAGCGTCCGGTCAGCTCGCAATCCATCTCGTCGATGGAGAGCACCGCGCGCACCGGCACGAACTTGTCGACCACCGCCACGGCGCGATGGTGAAAATCGATATAGAGCTCATGCCGCGCCACCACGAACTCGATGCCGGGGCACAGCTTGCGTGCATCGGCCACTTTGGTGCCGGTTTTCACGCCGAAGGTCTTGGCCTCGATCGAGGCCGCGATGCACACCGTGGTGTCGGCCAGCATCGGCACCACGCCGAGCGGCTTGCCGCGCAGGCGCGTTTCAGCCTGCTGCTCGACCGAAGCGAAATAGGAGTTGAAGTCGACGAGGAGTGACCGCAGCGTCATTCAGGTCCGCGGCATGTTCATCGGCCGGTTGGTCGCCTCCATGAACTTGCGGCGGAAGACCAGCGGGTCGGCGATGTCGGCGAGCGGCGCCACGGAGGTGCCGGCGCCGGAAATGAAAATCGTCCCGTAGTTGAGCATGCGCCCCATGAAACCCTGCTCGACGCGCAGCGCCTCGACCTTCTCGAGGTTGATTTCCACGGTGTGGCGCTTGATGAAGCCGAACTTGGTGATGATGCGGCGATTGGTGATGGCGATTTCCGTGGAGCGAACCTTGATCCATGCCGCCACCAGGAAAAACAACCCGACCACCACCACGAGCAGCACCACGCCCAGGAGCAGCAGCCAGAACTGCGACCACCAGGAGACGCGCGCCGTGTGGATGACGGTTTCACCCTCGATCAGCGATTCCTCGATATAGGACATCAGAGGTCCGTGCCGGCGAGGTAGATCTTCACCAGCTCTTCAATCGTTTTCGCATCGGACTCGGAAAAACGATTGAGGCTGGGGCTGTCGAGATCGAGGACGCCCACCACGTCATTCCCGCCCCCGATCGAGGCGCTCGAGGGCAGGCTGCGTCGGGAACCCAGGATCGGGACAACAAGCTCGCTTTTGGACGCGGAATCACACGCGATATGTCCCGGGAAGGCATTCACGTCGGGCACCAGCTGGGTCTTGCGATGCGCCACGGCCGTGCCGCAGACGCCGCGGCCGACGGCGATGCGAACGCAGGCGGGCTTGCCCTGGAAAGGCCCCAGGACCAGCTCTCCGCCCTTCATGAAGTAGAACCCCGCCCAGTTCAGGTCCGGCAGGCCCTGGTAGACGAGGGCGGCGAGGTTCGCGGCGTTGGCGATGGGGTCGCGCTCGCCTTCCAGCAGGGCGCGCGCTTGTTGCAGGAGGTCCATGGGGGCTTCCGGTGTGGAAGCCCCCAGCTTACGTCAGGTCGCGGGCGTCTGCTTCTGCTTGTCGTGCTTCTGCTTGTTGATCTTCTTGGACTGCTTGTTCTGGGCCTTGGCGAGCTTGGCGCGCTCTTTATTGGTGACCACGCCGTCAGCCTTGGCCTTGGCTTCCTTGCGCTCCACCTTGGCCTGGCCGGCGTCCAGTTTGGCGGCCTCCTTGGAGGTGAGCTCACCCGTGGCGACACCCTGCTGGATGCGCGCGTTCTGGTTGGCCTGGCGGGCGTCCACGCGGGGGGTGGCGGTGTTCTGCGCCGCGGCCGGAAGCACCGCGAGGGCGAACAGGGCGGCAACGATCTTGGCTTTCATTGTTGTTTCTCCTGGAATTAGTGCAAGTGCACAGCCGGATAACGGAACCAGGGGCAGTCCGTTGACGTCTGCCCTTTATAATTCAAGGTTCCCCTCGTTTTCCCCTGGCCATGCTGCTTCCCATCCCACTGACCTCCCAGGCGGCTTCCGCCCAGACACCCCCGGTCGCCCAAAAGAAGCCCAGGTCGATGACACGCTTCGGTGACAGGCGGGTGGACGACTATGCCTGGCTGCGGGAGAAGGAAAACCCCCGGGTCATCGAGTATTTGAAGGCGGAAAACGCCTACACCGACGAGGTCATGCGCCCCCTGAAGGGTTTCCGCGAGAAGCTCTACAAGGAAATGCTCGCCAGGGTGAAGGAAACGGACGAAAGCGTCGCCTACCGCAAGAACGGCTATTGGTACTACCAGCGCGAGGTGGAGGGCCTGCAGTACCCCATCTACTGCCGCCGCAAGGGCAGCATGAAGGCGCCTGAAGAGGTCCTGCTCGATGTGAACAAGCTGGCCAAGGACCACAAATTCACCCAGCTCGGTTCCATGGACGTGAGCCCGGACGGTACGCTGCTGGCCTATACGGTCGATTTCACCGGCTTCCGCCAATACCGGCTGCAGGTGAAGAATCTCGCCACCTGCGTCGTCGCCAGGGATATGGCGGAGCGGGTGACCTCGCTCGCCTGGGCCGCGGACAGCAAGACCCTTTTCCACGTGGAAGAGGACGAAACCACCAAGCGCAGCTACCGCCTGCATCGCACCACGCTCGGCCAGCCTTCCGAGCTCGTGCTGGAGGAGAAGGACGAGGCCTTCGACATCGGCATCGGCGACACGCGCAGCGAGGCCTACGTGGTACTCACCAGCGCCAGCAGGGACACCTCGGAAGTGCGGGTGCTGCGCTCCAACGACCCGGCCGGCGAGTTCCACGTGATCGAGAAGCGCCGCAAGGGCCACGAGTACTACCTCGACCACCGGGAGGGCGAGTTCTTCATCCGCACCAACGATCGCGGCGCCAACTTCCGCCTGGTGCGCGCGCCGGTCGCCGAGCCGGGCCGGAAGCACTGGAAGCAGGTCGTCGCGCATCGCCCGCTGGTGATGCTGGAGGAGATCGACCTCTTCAGGGACTTCTGGGTGCTGCTGGAGCGGGACAAGGGCCTGCTGCGCATGCGCGTGACGGACTTCGCGTCGGGCAACTCGCACTACATCGATTTCGACGAGGCGGTGTATACGGCGCACCCGAGCATCAACGCGGAATTCGAGACGCGCACCTTCCGCTTCATGTACGAAAGCCTGGTGACGCCGGGCAGCTGGTTCGACTACGACGTCGCAAGGCGCACGCGCAAGCTGCTCAAGCAGAAGCCGGTGCTGGGTGACTACGATCCCCGGCGCTACGTTTCCGAGGCGCTGGTGGCAGTGGCGAATGACGGCACGCGCGTGCCGATCTCACTCGTCTATCGCAAGGACATGAAGCGCGCCGGCCCGCAGCCGCTGCTGCTCTACGGCTACGGCTCCTACGGCATCCCGATGGACCCCGGCTTCCGTTCGACGCGCATCTCGCTGCTCGACCGGGGAATGATCTTCGCCATCGCACACATCCGCGGCGGCGGCGATCGTGGCCGCACCTGGTACAACGACGGCAAGTTGCTCAGGAAGAAAAACACCTTCACGGATTTCATCGCGGTGGCGGAATCACTGGTGCGCCGCAAGTACACCTCGCCCGCCCACCTCGTCATCCAGGGCGGCAGCGCCGGTGGACTGCTGATGGGCGCCGTCACCAACATGCGCCCCGACCTCTTCAAGGCGGTGGTGAGCCAGGTGCCGTTCCTGGACGTGATGTCGACCATGCTCGATGCGACGCTGCCGCTGACGATTCCCGAGTACCTCGAGTGGGGCAACCCGAACGAGGAGAAGTCGTACCGGTACATGCGCTCCTATTCGCCCTACGACAATCTGAAAAAGGGCGCGTACCCGTCGATCCTGGTGGAGACCTCGCTCAACGACAGCCAGGTGATGTATTGGGAGCCGGCCAAGTACGTGGCCCGCGTGCGCGCGCTCAAGACGGACTCGAACCCGCTCATCCTCAAGACCATCATGGAAGCGGGCCATGGCGGCGCATCGGGGCGCTACGACGCATTGAAGGAGCTGGCCTTCACCTATGCGTTCATCCTGGACCAGTCAGGACTCGCCAACTGAGCGTCTTCCAACTCTTCGCCGGCTGCGTCCTCATCTGGGGATCGACGTGGTACGCGATCAAGTTCCAGCTGGGACACGTGGCGCCGGAAGCCAGCGTCTTCTATCGCTTCCTGCTCGCCTCGATGCTGCTGTTCGCCTACTGCCACATTCGCAAGCTGCCGCTTCGCTACACGCTGAAGGAGCACGTGTGGATCGCGCTCTTCGGCATCTTCATGTTCAGCACCAGCTACATCTTCGTGTACTACGCTGAAGAACACGTCGTCTCCGGACTGGTGGCGGTGGGCTACTCGGCCAGTCCGCTGCTCGGAATGCTGGGAATGCGGATTTTCTTCGGCACGGCGATGACGCTGCGCGTGGCCCTCGGCGCGGCGCTTGGCATCCTCGGCATCGCATTGGTGTTCTGGCCGGAGTTCTCGCGCATTCGCGGCGACGGCAATACCGGCCTGGGCGCCGCGTACACGGCTATGGCGGTTCTGCTCTCGACCTTCGGCAGCATGGTGGCGCACCGCAACCAGGAGGCGAAGCTGCCGCTCTGGCAGGGCATGGCGTGGGGAATGCTCTATGGCGCGATCTTCTCGCTGGGCGTCGCGCTCGCTACCGGCAGGACGCTGGCCTTCGATGCCTCACCCGCGTACGTGCTTTCGCTTCTCTACCTCGCCATCGCGGGCTCGATCCTCGCCTTTGCCTGTTTCCTCACGCTGCTCAAGCGCGTGGGCGCCGCACGTGCGGGCTATACCGGCGTGATGATCCCGATCGTGGCGCTGCTGATGTCCGCGACGTTCGAGGCGTTCCGCTGGCAGGCGCTCACCGTGGCCGGCGTGGTGGTTTCAATCGCGGGCAACGTCATCATCCTGCGGGGCAGGAAGTAGGACGATGATCGCCAACGCCTCACCCGAGATGCATTTCGTCATGCGGGTTCGCCGCATCGACGTCATGGTGGTGCTGTCGATCGTGCTGCACGCCCTGTTCTTCGTGTTCGTGTTGCCGAAGAAAATGGACGTCGACCCGATCGGCCCGGTGACCGAGCAACCGCTGAACGTGGTCATCAACCAGCCGCCGGCGCCGGCGCCCGAGACTCCGCAGGTGCCGCCGGAGCCGGTCGCGAGGCCTCCGCCCCGGGCCACGCCGCTGGTGCGCCGCCCGAGCCTTGTGCCGCCGCGGGAGCCCGTTCCCCAGATCACCGTGCCGACACCCGCTCCGGCGCCGCTGCAGCCCCCGCCAACGGCCGCGCCGCAGGTGGACATGATGGCGGCCATGCGGGAGTTGAGGGGGCAGCGGGAGGCCCAGAGATCGGCCGCAGCATCCCCCGGCACGACCAACCCGGGTGATGCCGCCACCCGCAACCTGCAGACCCTTTCCGGCCGCGAAGGCGTGGGCGGCGTCTTCGAGATCCTCCGCAAAGGCACGCGCACCGCGGAGTTCGCCTTCAACGGCTGGCGGCCGGATTCGCGCCGCCAGTGGCGCGAGGTGATCGAGGTGGACGCGGGGCAGGGCGGCAACGTGGAACTCGCCATCATCCGGCGGATGATCGAGCTCATCCGCCAGCACTACAAAGGCGAATTCCAGTGGGAATCGCGGCGCCTGCAGCGGGTGGTGAAACTTTCCGCCGCGGTGGAAGACTCCGAAGGCCTCGAGGATTTCATGATGAGGGAGTTCTTCGGCCAGCCGGTGGTTAATCCGCGCAGGTAGGGCGGGTGGTCCTTGTTGGCTGGGGTGGCTGGGGTGGCGGGGTGGCTGGCGATGGCAGCAACTCCACTGGATGCGCCGATTTTTCAACACAGAGGACACAGAGGTACACAGAGGAAAGCAAACTGCTTGTACGTTTCGGGGCATTTGATGCGCTTTCTACACTCAGCCCCGTTTTTTTGCTTTTTTGCTTTTTTGCTTTTGCTTTCCTCTGTGTACCTCTGTGTCCTCTGTGTTAAAAAAACGGCGCCTGGGTTTCGTGACGATCGATCCGGCTTGCCGCCACCCCCCCGGCTACTTCGCCCGGAACTGCTCCAACCCCCTGGCTGCCTGCTTGCGCACCTTCCACTTGAGCGGCGGCAGCCAGCCCAGCAGCTTGCCCACCGGCCCCAGCGCCTGCGCCGCCCAGGGCCAGAACGGAAAGCTGTCGTAGTGCCGCACGATCAACCCGTCACGGAAGGCGAACATCGCCGAGATGCGATTGATCACTTTCCTGCCGCTCTTGCTGAACGTGTAGCGCGCGGTCCATTTCGCCCGCCCGCCCGAATCGTCGGCGCTGGCCTCGTCCAGGCTGACTTCCAGGTCGCTCGCGCGCGACAGGAGCATGCGCCACATGTCACCTGCTTCCGGCCCCCGCAGGGCCGGGAAAATCGTGTCGGAAAAAAACACTTCCGGGTGGTAGCAGCGCGCCATGGCTTCGGCGTCGCGGCGTGCGAAAGCGGCATAGAACTCGCGGATCAGGATTTCATTGGGATGCATGGCGGAATTGACAGGGATCAAGGTGGCCCATTTTGGCCTGTTCCTATACTCGCCGGGCAAATTCAACAAGGACACCCATGCTCTCCGATATCGATATCGCCCAGAAGGCGAAGATGGACCCGATTGCCGAAGTGGCGAAGAAGCTCGGCATTCCCGACGAAGCGCTCGAGGCCTACGGCCGCT
>JBDSMR010000038.1:0-5520 GCA_039915735.1 Usitatibacter sp.
TTGGGAATGACGGACAGCGCCAGCGCCAAGGCGCCGGGCAATAGACGGTATCGAAACACGAAAGTCTCCTTGAAACGTGAACACACGCCGACGCATCAAGCGGCGGCACCGGTCGTTTCAGAGGAGAGCGGGGGGAGCCTGGGAGCGATACGCGAGCAGCGCCGCCGTGACGACGAACTGCTCGGTGACGGCGACGCCATCGATGCCGCAAGTGACGGTTGGCACCGTCGGCAGGGTGGCCGGAGCGCCGCCCGCGAGCTGCGCGCAGGCAAAACACTCGTCGCACTTGGTCGAGGACGACTTCGAGTCCTGCTTGTGGATCTGTCCCGTCGCGTGACCGAGGTCGTGCATCAGCGTCGCGTACTGGCCCAGGCAAAGGGCCAGCGCGAGCGTGAGGACGTAACCGAGGCGGCGCAGGGACTGCATCGGCGGAAGGTTACACCCTAACGGGGGATCGCAACCGAAGCGGGCCCGAGCCACTTCTCCAGCCGCGCCGCGTCGACACCGCGACAAATTTCCTGAAGAAGGTTCTCATCGTCAGAAATCGTACTTGAGCTCGCCCAGCCAGGTGCGGCGGGGATAGGGGTGAAAATTCCAGTACTCGGCGTTGTCGAGGTTGTCGACACCGAGCGATGCGCTCCACTGCTTGTTGAAGCGGTAACGCGCGCGCGCGTCTGCCACCAGGAAGCGGCTCGCGCCGGTATAGGAAAAACCATTCACGTCGCTGTTGTCGACCTGGCTGAACTGCCGGCCCGAGTAGCGCACGCCCAGCGTGTACGACCAGCTGTCGTTGGGGCGGTAACTCAGCGCGGCGCTCGAGCGCCAGCGCGGCACGCGCGGCTGCCACTTGCCCACGCTCGCCGGGAACCTGGCGTTTTTCTCGATGATCGACGAGGCGTAGGTGACGCTCGCCAGCACGTCCAGGCCCTTGATCCACAGGTCCGAGGCCTGGTAGGCAACTTCGAGTCCCTTGGTGCGGATCTTGTCGATGTTCTGGATGTTGGTGACGTTTGGCACGACGGTGACGTTGGTCTGGGAATACAACGCGTCCCGGGTGTCCTCGAAGAACAACGTGGCGCGCAACAGGCCGTTCACCAGCTCGCGCTCCGCACTCAGCTCGCTGGTCCAGGACTTCTCCGGCTTGAGGTTGGGGTCGTTGTTGACGATGGTGTCGGCGGCGATTGATCCCTGGTAGAGCTCCGCCACCGTCGGGTTGCGGACCGCACGGCCCACGGACCACTTCGCTACCCACTCGGGCGTGAGCTGCCATGCCACCGCGGCCTTGGGCGAAATCGCGCTTTCGGCGCGCTCGCCGAAGGCCAGTACCGTGGTGGGCGAGGCGAGCGAGCCATTCTGCGCGCTCCATCGCTCGAAGCGCACGCCAAGTGTCGTCCGCCAGTGGGTGGCGAAGCGCCATGTGTCCTGCGCGTAAAGGCTGGTGAGTTCCGTATCACCCCTGAAGGCGCTGAAACGTGACTCCGCAGCCCCGGAGATCCAGTTCAAAGTGCTGGAGACCAGCGTTCGCAGCTGGTAGCGCTCATGCTGCACGCCAACATCCACCAGGTGCGCGCCGCCCGCGCCCTGCGGGCGCCAGGTGCCCGTCAGTGCAAACGTGTTCCAGCCGGTGCCCTGCCCGTCCGCGATCCGTCCGGCCCCGCCGTCGTTGGCCTGGGGCAACGACACGGTGGGGGAACGCACCAGGTCACGGTTGTAGTCGTACAGGCTCGCGGCGACTTCCCAATCGAACACGCCACGAGCATCGCTCCTGAGCGAGAGGCCATGGATGTAGTGCTCCATGTCGGCACGGCTCTGCGAGAGCTCGGCCGGCGCGATGCTGTAACTGCGCCCGCCGATGCTCACCAGCCCGCTGTACACCGGCGCGCCCGAGCCATCCCGCAGGAAAGTCTCGACGTCGCGGAAGGTGTCGTTGCGCCACACGCCGAAGGTGTAACTCGCGCGCAACGAAGGCGTGAACGCGTAGGCGAGCTTCACCTTCGCGTGGTCCTGCGTGGTCTGCGTCTGCGTGCCGGCGCCTAGAATCCATTGGTCCTGGTTGCGCGGGTTCTGCCCGAACACCGCACCCGTGACCGGCGTGCCTGCCGTACCCTCCGTACCGGTCGAGGTGACCTTGGTGGCGAACGACAGGGGCTGGCCGTCGTTCTCCAGGCGGTTCACCGCGAACCACCAGGCGAACTTGCCGCCGCCGTTACCGATGGAGGCGCTCAGCTGGTTGCCGGAATAACGCGAATCGGTGTTGTAGAGCTTGTAGCGCTGCGTGAAGGCACCCACCTTCGCGTGCGCCTCGAAGCGATCCGGCATGCGCGTGATGTAGTCCACCACCGCGCCCACCGAGTTGCCTGGGAATGCCGCGGAGAACGGGCCATAGAGGACGTCGACACGCGCGATTTCCTCGGGCGTGACCAAACCCCAGCGCGGCGTGAAGCCGGCACCGTTGCCCAGCAGGTTCGATAGCAGGATGCCGTCGGCATACACCAGCGAGCGCGCGCTGTTGCCCGTTCCCGACGCGCGGCTCGAGAGCACGGCGTGGTCGTAGTCGCCGATGTTGCGGCGGCGTACCAGCAGGCTAGGGAAATACTTGAGCGCATCCTCCGCGTCGGTGGCGTTGATGGTTTCCTCGATCTGCCTGCCGGTGATGCCTTCGATCGTGGTCGGGATGTACGACGGCAATGCGGTCGGCCTCGCGCCCACCACTTCGGTGGTGCCCAGGCTCTTTACCGGCGGCTCGTCCTTGTGGTCGGCGCGGACCGTCAACGCGCACGGCAGCGCGCAACACGCGAGCAAGCTCGCGCTGATTCCTTTCATGATGACTCCCTCGTGCGCCCTTGGGGGGCGTCGCTGAAAAAACTACGACTGCAGCGAAGGGAAGGAAGGTGGAGCGCGGCTTGGGGGAAGCCGAACCGCGATACCGAAGGGCAGCGGCGCCCAGTAGGCGGCGAGCGTGGCGACGCTTTCCAGTTGCGTCGGAGACGGCGGAACCACGGGGGGCGTGAATGCCGCCAGGAACGCCATGACGCAAAGCGGGCAGTGCTGCTTGCCCTCCTTGGGCGCCATGTCGGGCGCGACCTGCGTGCCGGCCTCCTCGTGGCAGAACGGCATCGCCTCGCTCGAACCGCCCAGCAGGTGCGCCTGCGAGACCAGCGGCCACAGCGCGGTCCAGCCGACGGACAGCGCGGTGAATATGGCGATCAGGTGGCGGCGGGACTTCATGGGCTTGCGAGTCTAACAGCCCAGGGTGCACTCTTCTTCCGGTGCGCTACGAGGAATTTTCACCTCCACCGGAACTTGCCTCCCATGTGCGATGCGCCTGGGTGTTCGCGTCGGAATCGTCCGCGGCGCCTGAACGCATCGTCCCCGACGGGCGCTGCGAGCTGATCACCCATTTCGGTGCGCCGTACGCGGAGGTGGATGCGGATGGAAAGCTCCATGTCCAGCCGGTGATGTTGTTCGCGGGGCAGGTGACACGCCCACTCACCTTGCAATGTGCCGGACCCGCAGGCGTGGTGGGCGTGCGCTTTCATCCGGACGGCGCGCGCGCTTTCCTCGGCCGCTCGGTTCGCGAAACCACCAACCACCGTATCCCGATCGACAATCTCCTCCCGGAAAGCGGGGAGATGCTGGAGCGGGATATCGCCGCCGCACACGACGACGCGACACGCGCCGCACTCGCATGCGAATTCGTCGGACGCAGGATCGCGCGAATTTCCCACGAAGATGACGTGCGCGTTCACGCATGCGTGCGGCGGATCGAAGCTTCGAGTGGCACCGTTACCCTGGAAGAGTTGCTCGAAGAAGCCGGCATCGGCAGGCGGCAACTCGAACGGCGCTTTTCCGAAGCCGTTGGCGTGGGCCCGGCACTCCTGGCTTCCATCATCCGTTTCCGCGGCGTGTTCGATGTGCTGGAACGCGATGGCACGCGCCCCTGGACGGAGGCCGCGCTTGCCGCCGGGTACTACGACCAGAGCCATTTCATCCGCGAATTCCGGCGTTTCGTGGGCTGCGCACCCTCGGAATTCCTGCGCGCGGGCTCCGAGCTCTCCGCAGCGCTGATAGACGCCTGAAATCGATGTCGCAATCGTCCAAGCCAGGCCCGCGGGGCTGCGATAATGTCGGCATCACACCATCCAGGAAAAACGCCATGTTCCGCATCATCATGCTGATGTTGATTTCGACAGTCGCCTTCTCGCAGACGGTCACGCAGAAACGTGTCGCCAATCCGCAGCGCGTCGCTTCGCTGCAATGGATGGTGGGCAGCTGGGTGCAGGACAAGGAGAAGGAAACGGTGATGGAGTCCTGGATCGGCCCCGTCAACGGCATGATGGCCGCGGTCAACGTTTCCGGTTGGGCTTCGGGCAAGACCTCCTACGAGTTCCTGCGCATCGCCGACACCAGGGACACGATGTCCTACTACGCCAGCCCCGTGGGTCGAGCGCCGGTGGAGTTCAAATACAAGGAAGCCGGCAACCAGCGCGTGGTATTCGAGAACCTCACCAACGACTACCCGCAGCGCATCATCTACTGGAAGGATGGCGACCTGCTGGCCGCGCGCATCGAAGGCAAGCTGCAGGGCCAGGAGCGCAGCGACGAATGGCGCTTCAACCGCGCCGCGACGCCTGCGACCGGCGGTTCGGGCGGCTGAGGCTCGCGGCGACCCAAACCGCAGAACTACCGCGGTCCGGGGAAGAAATTGGTGCGGTTGGGCACGTTGGGCAGCCCACGCACCACGTTGAGCTGCGACCAATCACCGGTTTCGATGGCGGCACGCAACAACCCCCGGTACTGCACCAGCATCTGCGAGTCATACGGGCTGCTGCCGTAGAAGTAGAGGTAGTCCGGGAAGGTCTGCGCGTCGCAGTGCCCCTGGAAAGCGCAGGCCTGCTGCAGCCGCGGCGTGTCCGAACCGCAGGGCTGGCCGTATTCGCAGGCGAGCACCAGCCAGGCGTTCATGAAGGCGCGCTGGTCCACCGGCTGCTGGTCCGGGCCGAGGCGCAATGCGTAATCGCTCCAGGCATTGGATAACACGCGCCCGGCAACGCGAATCGCCTCGGGATCCTTGCTCGCCAGCACCTGCTTGAGCGAATCGATCTGGCCGTCTGAAATGGTGGCGGCGTCGCGACCCTGGGTGCGACGCGCGATCTGAAGCTCCTGCTCGATCGACATGGCGCGCGCGCGCGGATCTCCCGAAGCGGCGGCGTCTGCCAGCATCCTGTCGAGATCGGCTTGCGTGATGCTCACGCCTTCCATGCCCACGCAGTGATTGGTGGTGAATTCGTCGTAGGCCGCGATGCGCTTGTCCTTCTGCGGGTCACCCGGGGCGATGTTGGCGACGAAGTCGTCACGCTTGGGCTGCGGCGGCTTCCATTGGGGACGCCTGCCTTCGGTGATGGTGGCGCAGGCACGCAGCACCTCGTAGAGCACCAGCTTGCCTTCGGGCGTCTGACCCTCAGGCGAGCTCAACAACCGCTCATAGATGGCGCGGTAGTGTTTGGCGCCGAGGAATTC
>JBDSMR010000084.1:0-12275 GCA_039915735.1 Usitatibacter sp.
CGCAATCCCGCCGCGCCGAATGATGTCGTAGGCGAGGTCGTTGATGCCGATGGCGAGGATGTTGAATCCGCGCTGCAGGCAGCGCAACACGCCACCGCTCGCTGGCAAGCCACCGGCCCTGCGGAGCGCGCGGCGTGCCTGCAGCGTGCCGCCGACCAGATGGAAGCCGAGATGCCACGGCTCATGGGCCTCGTCGTGCGCGAGGCCGGCAAGACCTGGTCGAACGCCATCGCGGAGGTGCGAGAGGCGGTGGACTTCCTGCGCTACTACGCGCGGCAGGCCTCGCACTTCGATAACGAAACCCATCGCGCGCTGGGCACCGTGGTCTGCATCAGTCCCTGGAATTTCCCCCTCGCGATCTTCACCGGGCAGGTAGGCGCTGCGCTCGCCGCGGGCAACTGTGTGATCGCGAAGCCCGCGGAACAGACGCCGCTCATCGCCGCGCAAACCGTGCGCCTGCTGCATGAAGGCGGTGTGCCGCAGGACGTGGTGCAGCTGCTGCCGGGGCCGGGAGAGGTCGTCGGTGCGAGGCTCACTGCAGATCCGCGCGTGCGCGGCGTGGTTTTCACCGGCTCAACCGATGTCGCGCGCCTCATCCAGCGCTCGCTCGCCGGGCGCCTGAATCCCGATGGCCGTCCGGTCCCTCTCATTGCTGAAACAGGCGGACAGAACGCGATGCTGGTTGATTCCTCTGCGCTCGCAGAACAAGTGGTAGGCGACGCCACCACGTCCGCCTTCGACAGCGCGGGCCAGCGCTGCTCCGCGCTGCGCGTGCTTTGCCTGCAGGAGGAAATTGCCGATCGCGTGATCGAGATGCTGGAAGGCGCGATGCAGGAGCTGGTGCTGGGCAACCCCGAGCGCCTGGCCATCGACGTGGGGCCGGTGATCGACGAGCCCGCGCGCGCCATGCTTGCGGCTTATGTGGAGAAGATGCGGGAGAAAGGTTTCCGCGTGCGCCAGTTCGGCGGCAGCGAGGGCGCGGCCAACGACTCGACGCGCGGCACCTTTCTCTCACCCACGTTGATCGAGATCGGCCGCATCGGTGATCTCGAGCGCGAGGTGTTCGGGCCGGTGCTGCATGTGCTGCGCTTCAAGCGGCAAGAGCTCGATGCGCTGGTCGCCGGACTCAACCAGCTCGAATATGGACTCACGCTTGGCATTCATTCGCGCGTGGACGAAACCATCGATCGCGTCGTCGCCAGCGCGCGCGTCGGCAACATCTATGTGAACCGCAATATCGTCGGCGCTGTGGTTGGCGTGCAGCCTTTCGGTGGCGAGGGACTTTCCGGCACTGGTCCCAAGGCAGGCGGACCGATGTACCTGCACCGCTTCCTCTCGAAATTCCCGCCCGATGCCGCCATCGAGGAGTTGCGCGCGCTGGATGAGTCCGGACTTCGCGCCTCGCTCAAGGCTTTCGAGCCGGCGCTGGCGCCGTTCGAATCGCTGCGCATGTGGGCGAAGGCAAGCGAGCCGGACCTCGCGCTGCTATGCGACCGCCTTGCAGCCTACTCACCCGCGGGCGCGGATGTCGTGCTGCCGGGACCGACAGGCGAGCGCAATACCTATTCCTTGCGGCCGCGCCGGCGTGTCCTCTGCATCGCGCACGAGGATCGCGACCTGTTGATGCAGGTCGCCGCGGTGCTTTCCGTCGGCTCCCGCGCAGCGTGCATTACTTCCGATCGCACAACTCGCGTGCTGCGCATGTTGCCGGCCGAGGCCGCGCGTGCCGTCGATACAATTGCCTTGGATTGGCGCGCCGCGGACTCCGATTTCGATGCCGTCATGCATCACGGCTCGGCGGAACAATGCCGCGCGGTGCTGCTGAAGATGGCCGAGCGCGATGGCCCGCTGGTGAGCGTGCACGGCTTCAATCCGGGCGAAGAGCCGATGGCGCTGGAGCGCCTGGTCATCGAGCGCGTGGTGAGCGTCAACACCGCGGCGGCCGGCGGCAACGCCAGCCTCATGACGATTGGCTGAAAACTGGTGTCAGACACGACTTTTGGAAATTTATCTGACACCGGATTCTGACTATTTCACCACCGATTTGTCCTGCCCGAAGAGGATCTTGCGCTCCGCTTCGGTGCGAATGCCCGCGGCCGTGGGATTCACTTCCTTGATCTTCGCGTAGGCGCGCGTCGTGGCGGGACGCGCGCGAATGGCTGCATGCCAACGCTTGAGGTTGGGGAAGTCATCCATGTCCTGCTGCTGGCGCTCCGGCACGATCCACGGATAACTCGCCATGTCGGCGATCGAATACTGCTTGCCGAGGATGAAATCGCGTCCGGCGAGCCGCTTGTTGAGCACGCCGTAGAGGCGCGAAGTTTCCTTCACGTAGCGGTCGATCGCGTACGGAATCTTCTCCGGCGCATAGAGGCCGAAGTGGTGGTTCTGCCCGGCCATCGGACCCAGGCCCCCCATCTGCCACATCAGCCACTGCAGCGCGTCGACTTGCCCGCGCAGGTCCTTCGGCAGGAACAGGCCCGTCTTGCCGGCGAGGTAGAGCAGGATGGCGCCGGACTCGAACACGCTGATCGGCTTGCCGCCATCCGTCGGTGCGTGATCAACAATCGCGGGGATGCGGTTGTTGGGCGAGATCTTGAGGAACCCGGGATCGAACTGCTCGCCTTTGCCGATGTTGATCGGCTTGATGGTGTACGGCAGGCCGGCTTCCTCGAGGAAAAGCGTGACCTTGTGGCCGTTGGGTGTCGTCCAATAATACAAGTCGATCATGGCAATTTCTTTCAGCGGCAAAGCCGCTTGAGCGAACGATACCGCTCAACGTCGGCGGGCAGGTTGGAAAACAGGGTCTGTCCCTGGTTTTGGGATTAGCGTCCGAGCGGTCCGATATCGGACCGTTTGTACTGGTTGGGCAACTCCAGCTCCACCTTGAGCGCCTTGGCGGCATGGCGAGGCCAATAGGGATCGCGCAGCAGCGCGCGTGCGAGGCAGATGGCATCGGCGCGCCCGAGCGAGATGATCTCTTCGGCTTGCACGGGCTCCGAGATCAATCCAACGGCGGCGGTAGGTATTCCCGCCTCGCGACGAATCGCATCGGAGAACGGCACCTGGTAACCGGGCCCGAGAGCGATCTTCTGCGTGGCGATGTTGCCGCCGCTCGAGCAATCGATGAGGTCGATGCCGAGGGCCTTGAGCTGCTTGCAGAGCTCGATCGACTGCGCCAGGTCCCAACCGCCTTCGGCCCAGTCGCTGGCGGAGATGCGATAGAACACCGGCTTGTCCGCGGGCCACGCTCCACGCACGGCGCGCGAGACCTCCAGCGGAAAACGCATGCGGTTCTCCAGCGATCCGCCCCATTTGTCGGTACGCACATTGGAGAGCGGGGAGCAGAAGCTGTGCAGCAGATAGCCGTGCGCACCGTGGACCTCCACGACATCGAAGCCTGCGGCCAGCGCATGACGCGCGCCCGCGACGAAATCCGCAATGGTCGTTTCGATATCCTTGCCGGTCATCGCGCGCGGCACGGCGTAGTCGCCGAAGGCCACCGCGGAAGGTCCGAGCGTCTGCCACGCGCCCTGCTGCGGCGTGAGCGACTTGCCACCTTCCCAGGGCTTGCTGCACGAAGCCTTGCGGCCGGCATGCGCGAGCTGAATGCCGGGAACGCTGCCATGGGCGCGGATGAAATCGGCGATTGGCTTCCATGCCTGCGCGTGTTGCGGCGACCAGATGCCGGCATCCCAGGGCGTGATGCGGCCTTCGGGCGTGACACCACTGGCCTCGATGCAGACGAAACCGGCGCCGCCGATGGCGCGGCTGCCGAGATGGACCATGTGCCACTCGTTCGGCATGCCGTTTTCCGAGGAGTACTGGCACATCGGCGAGACAAATACGCGGTTGGGGAATGTGACTGTGCGAAGTTGCAGCGGCGAGAAGAGTTTCGACATGGGATCATATTAGCGTGGAATCCTCGCTGATCCTCCGTGCCGGTAAACGCGCCCTCGAGCGCCTGAAGACCCATGGGCTCGACCCCGCCGATGTCGAAATCGTTCCGGGTGCCGCGGGCGGCCCGAAGGGACTCGGCATCGCAGGCCTCGACCACGCAATTTTCGGCGACTGGCTTCCGAGTGCGCCGCGTACGCGCCACCTGATCGGCGCATCGATCGGCGCCTGGCGCTTCGCGGCGGCCTCCTGCAACGAGCCGAAGAAGGCGCTCACGGAATTTGCGCGGCTCTATGTCGAGCAGTCGTATCCGCCCAGGCCCAGCCGCAAGTTCGTCTCCGATTCGGCGCGCCTCATGCTCGATTCGCTGTTCCTCGGGCGCGAGGCCGAAATCCTCGCGAGCCCGCACAACCGCCTGCACGTCGTCACCGTGCGCGGGCGCTGGCCTTTGACGCGCGACTCATCCCTGCAGACGCCGCTCGGATTCGGCATGGCGGCGATGGCGAATGTATTTGGCCGCAAGCACCTTGCGCGCTTCATCGATCGCACGGTGTTCTTCGATCCCCGCGATCATCCATGCGTGATGCCGAGCCGATTCGATGCATTCGAGACCCATGTGGTGGCGCTCGATGCGGCCAACATTCGCCCCGCGCTGCTGGCCTCGGCCTCCATCCCGATGGTGCTCGAAGGCGTGGCCGACATTCCGAGCGCGCCAGCCGGCATCTACTGGGACGGCGGCATCGTCGACTATCACCTGCATCTTCCGTATCACCACGCGGAAGGCCTGGTCCTCTATCCGCACTTCACCGATCGCATCGTGCCCGGTTGGCTCGACAAGGCGATGCCGTGGCGGCGCGCTAGCGGTCCCTGGCTCGACAATGTGATCGTGATCTCGCCTTCGCACTCTTATCTCGCGAGCCTGCCGAACGGCAAGCTGCCCGACCGCAAGGACTTCGCGCGTTACGCGGGCAACGACGCCAAACGCATGGAGACGTGGAGGCGATCGATCGCGGAAAGCGAGCGGCTGGCCGACGCCTTCCTGGAGTTCGCCCGCAAGCCCGACCTCTCGCAAGTGCTGCCTTTGTAGCGGTGCCCGGTTGACCCCGGAGTGTCGCGGGCTGGCCAATCGCGCGCGCCAACTGATCACTCGGCGGTGATGTTCGCGGCTTTCACGGTCCGCGCCCACTTGGCACTCTCGCGCCGGATAAGTGTGACGACTTCGGCCGGAGTGCTGCCGACCGGATCGATCCACTGGCGATCCCAGAGGCTCGCCTTCAACGCGGGATCGCGGATGATCTTCACCAGCTCTGCATTGAGGCGCGAGACTATCTCTGCCGGCGTCTTGCCCGGTGCCATCACTGCCATCCAGACGTCGGCCTCGAAGTCGGGATAACCGGACTCCGCGACAGTGGGCACGTCGGCGATCAAAGGCGAACGGCGCGCCGAAGTCTGCGCGACGACACGCGCCTTGCCGGCCTGCACCTGCGGGATCAATGCGGTGGGGTTGAGCGAGAGCACCTGCACGTCCCCGGCAATGAGCGCGATCACGGCCGGCGCACCGCCGTTGTACGGTATGTGAACGGTGCGAATATCGGCCACGCTATTGAGCAGCTCCATCGAAAGCTGCGAGACGCTGCCCTTGCCCACGGAGGAGAAGTTGAGCGTGCCGGGTGACGCCCGCGCCTTCTCCACCAGCCCCTTCAGCGTCGTGATGCCGGTCGACGGGTTTACCGCGATGAGGTTCGGTGAGGTCCCCACCAGCGTCACGGGCGCCAGGTCCTTGAGCGGATCGTAGGGCAGGTCGCGATAGAGGGCGGGGCTGACGGCGAGCGGGCCGTTGGTGCCCATCAGCAGTGTGTAGCCGTCGGGCGCGCTTTTCGCCACGTAGTCGGCCGCGATGTTGCCGCCGGCGCCGGGCTTGTTCTCGACGATGACCGGTTGGCCCAGCGCTTTCGAAAGGGGTTCGGAGAGCGCACGTGCGACGACATCGGGCTGGCCGCCGGGTGCGAAGGGCACGACGATCCTGATCGGGCGTGAGGGTTGCCATTGCGCTGAGGCCGGCAGCGCCAGCGCCAGCAACACCAGCAGCAGGCGCTTCATCAGTAGTTGAGGTTCGGGGACAGCCAGCGTTCCGCCATCGCGAGGTCCATGCCCTTGCGGTGCGCGTAGTCGGCGACCTGGTCGCGCTCGATCTTGCCCACCGCGAAGTAGCGCGACTGCGGGTGCGAGAAGTAGAAGCCGGAGACCGCGGCTGTCGGCAACATCGCGAACGATTCGGTCAGCGTGAGGCCGGCGTTCTTGCCCGCATCCAGCAGATTGAAGAGGTCGCCCTTCTCGGTGTGGTCGGGGCAGGCGGGATAACCCGGCGCCGGACGGATGCCGCTGTATTTCTCCGCGATGAGCTCGGCGCCCGAGAGTTTCTCGTCCACCGCATAGCCCCAGAACTCGGTGCGGACGCGATGGTGGAGGTGTTCGGCGAACGCTTCCGCGAGGCGATCGGCGATCGCCTTCACCATGATGGCGCTGTAGTCGTCGTTCCTGGCCTCGAACTCCTTCACCTTCGCGTCGATGCCGATGCCGGCGGTGACGGCGAAGGCGCCGAAGTAATCGGCAACTCCTGAGTCTTGCGGCGCCACGAAGTCCGACAGGCACTGGTTGGGATTGCCGGAGGGCTTCTCGTTCTGTTGCCGCAGGTTGTGCCAGGTCATCAGCACGCGGTCGCGCTTCTCATCCGAGTAGATCTCGATGTCGTCGCCCACGGAATTGGCGGGCCACAGGCCGAATACGCCGCTCGCCGTGAGCCAGCGGCCCTTGACGATGCGATCGAGCATCGCGAGGCCTTCCTTGTGCACGTTGCGCGCGGCTTCGCCGACCACCTGATCCTGGAGGATGTCGGGATATTTGCCCGCGAGATCCCATGCCTGGAAAAACGGCGCCCAGTCGATGAACTCCAGCATCTTTTCGAGCGGGTAGTTCTTCAGCGACATGAGGCCCAGTTGCTTCGGCCTGGGTGGCGTGTAACTCTTCCAGTCGAGCACGGTCGCATTCGCGCGAGCCACCTCGAGCTTCACGCTTTTCTGCCCGGTCTTCTTTGCGTGGGCCTCGCGGACCTTCACATAGTCCGCGCGCACCCCTTCCAGGTATGACGCGCGCTGCTCGGGACTTGAAAGCTGCGTGGCGACACCCACCGCGCGCGAAGCATCGGGAACCCAGACGGTTGGTCCCGAGTAGTTTGGCTCGATCTTCACCGCCGTGTGTGTACGCGAGGTGGTGGCGCCGCCGATCAGCAGCGGGATATCGAATCCAAGCCGCCGCATCTCCTTGGCAACGTGTGCCATTTCTTCCAGCGACGGCGTGATCAGGCCCGAGAGCCCGACCATGTCCGCGTTTTCCTTCCTCGCGGTTTCGAGGATGTTTTCGCACGAGACCATGACGCCGAGGTCGACCACGTCGAAGTTGTTGCACTGGAGCACAACACCCACGATGTTCTTGCCGATGTCGTGCACGTCTCCCTTGACGGTGGCCATCACCACCTTGCCCTTGGGTTTTGGCGCGATGCCGGAACGTTTCTTCTCTTCCTCGATGAAGGGGATGAGGTGAGCGACGGCCTGTTTCATCACGCGCGCGGACTTGACCACCTGCGGCAGGAACATCTTGCCCGAGCCGAAGAGGTCGCCGACGACGTTCATGCCGTCCATCAGCGGGCCTTCGATCACCTGGATCGGGCGCTCGTACTGCAGGCGCGCCTCTTCCGTGTCCTCGATGATGAATTGGGTAATGCCCTTCACCAGCGAATGGCTGAGGCGCTCCTGCGCCGTGCCCTTGCGCCAGGCGAGCTCCTCGACCGCGTCCTTCTTCGCGCCCTTGAACGACTCCGCGAATTCCACCAGGCGTTCCGTCGCCTCAGGACGGCGGTTGAAGATCACGTCTTCCACGCGCTCGAGCAGTTCCGGCGGAATGTCCGCGTAGACGCCGAGCTGGCCCGCGTTGACGATGCCCATCGTCATGCCGGCTTTCGTCGCGTGATACAGGAATGCGGTATGCATCGCCTCGCGGATGGGATCGTTGCCGCGGAACGAAAACGAGAAATTGGAAACGCCGCCCGAGGTCTTGGCGTGGGGCAGGTGGTGATGGATCCACGCTACCGCCTCGAGGTAGTCGCGCCCGTAGGTGTTGTGCTCCTCGATGCCGGTGGCGACCGCGAAGATGTTCGGGTCGAAGATGATGTCTTCGGCCGGGAAGCCGACCTGCTCGGTGAGGATCTTGTAGCAGCGCGCGCTGATCTCGGTCTTGCGCTTGAGGGTGTCCGCCTGGCCTTTCTCGTCGAAGGCCATCACCACCACCGCGGCACCGTAGCGGCGCGCGAGATTGGCTTGGTGGATGAATTCCTCCTCACCGGCCTTGAGCGAGATCGAGTTCACGATCGCCTTGCCCTGCACGCACTTGAGGCCCGCCTCGATCACGCTCCACTTGGAGCTGTCGAGCATGATGGGCACGCGGCAGATGTCCGGTTCGGAAGCCACCAGCAACATGAAGCGAGTCATGGCGGCGACCGAATCGAGCATCGCCTCGTCCATGTTCACGTCGATCACCTGCGCGCCGTTTTCCACCTGCTGGCGCGCCACGGCGAGTGCTTCCGGATAATCGCCGGCGAGTATCAGGCGCGAAAACGCCTTGGAGCCGGTGACGTTGGTGCGTTCACCCACGTTGACGAACAGCGAATCGGCGCCGACGTTGAGTGGCTCCAGGCCCGACAGGCGCAGGCGCGGCTCGATCTGCGGCACCAGGCGCGGCTTGACGGTGGAGACAATTGCGGCGATGGCCTTGATGTGCTCAGGCGTGGTGCCACAGCAGCCGCCGGTGATGTTGAGCCAGCCGCTTTCGGCCCAATCGCGGATGAAGGCCGCGGTCTCCTCAGGCAGCTCGTCGTACTCCGCCATCGCGTTGGGCAGGCCCGCGTTGGGGTGCGCCGAGACGTAGACGTCCGCGATGCGTGCCAGCTCTTCGACGTGCGGGCGAAGTTGCCTGGCGCCGAGCGCGCAGTTGAAGCCGATCGAAAGCGGCTTCGCATGGCGCATGGAATTCCAGAACGCTTCCGCCGTCTGGCCGGAAAGCGTGCGGCCGGAAGCATCGGTGATGGTTCCGGAGATCATGATCGGCAAGTGGATGCCGCTGGCTTGTGCGTGTTCGTCGATGGCGAAGAGCGCCGCTTTCGCATTGAGCGTGTCGAAGATGGTCTCGACCATCAGGATGTCGACGCCTCCTTCCACCAGCGCTTTCACGGCCTCAAGGTATGCGTCCTTCACCTGGTCGAAGCTCACCGCGCGGAAGCCGGGGTCGTTCACGTCCGGCGAAAGCGACAGCGTGCGGTTCATCGGGCCCAGCACGCCGGCCACCCAGCGCGGCTTGTGCGGCGTTTGACCGCTGAAGCCATCGGCGACTTCGCGCGCGAGACGCGCGCCTTCAAGGTTCAGCTCGTACACGATCTCCTGCAGGTCATAGTCGGCCTGGGAGATGGACGTGGAGTTGAAGGTGTTGGTCTCGAGGATGTCCGCGCCGGCTTCCAGGTACTGCGAATGGATTTCGCGGATCACCTGCGGACGCGTGAGCGTGAGCAGGTCGTTGTTGCCGCGCAGATCCCGGCGGAAGTCCTTGAAGCGATCGCCGCGATACTGCGCCTCGGTGAGCGAGTGACGCTGGATCATCGTGCCCATGGCGCCGTCGAGCACGAGGATGCGCTGCTCCAGCGCGGAGTGCAGGGCGGCGATGCGGGTAGTACGTGTCGAGATAGGTTGGTCCACCGCCTATTTTACTATGACCCGGCCTTGGCGAGGACGTGGTACAGCGCCAGGTTGCCGTGGCTTTTCGCGAGCGCCACCGAGCCCACGTACCGCATGTCGACGCCTTCCACACCATTGGCGCTTGCCACCGCGGCGAATGCCTGGCTTGCGTAGACCTGGCCCGGCGGAGTGATCGGCTCGATGCGCGCCGCGCGGCTGGTGTGCGGGCCAGTGTAGATCGGGCGTTCGGTCACCGGGTCCGTCGCGCAGTGCACCGGGCCGCAGTGCAGGGCGATGCGCATGCTGAAGCCGGTTGGCAGCCCGCTCGCGACCCAGTCGCGCCCGCGCACCAGGTCGCTCAGCTCGATGGCGTAGCGCGCGGCATCACCCACGTCCGCGAATACGCAGTAGAGCCCATCGCCCGCGGTCTCGACATGTTCGAAGCGATGCGAGGTGCGGCGATTGAGCGCGGCCACCGCACCGAGGAATTCCGCGATGAAAATCGGTACCTGGTCTTCCTGCAGCTTGCTGTAGCCCACTGCGTCGGCGAAAAGGAGCGCGCGCATGGCGTGCCCGGTGGCCGCGGGTAACGGAATCGTCGCAGGCGCGGGAGGATTGAGCGGCGTTCCACGCATCGCGGCGAGGTCGATCTCCTCGACGGGAAGCTTGCGGGCGCGCCACAAGTCGACCATCGTGGCAGTGCCACCCGGTGTGCGCACTGATTGCGGATCCCACGCGGCGAGCGCGACCAGCGGCGCGTCGAGACGGCTCGCCCGCAAGCGGCCCAATCCCGTGAGCACCAGGTTGGCGTATTCGTAGGTGGCGGTGCTGCCACTCGCGCGATGGTCGCTGGTGATGGTGACGCTTTCGGCCGCGTCGAGGGCGCTCTGGAAACGCGCGGGCCATTCGGCGCCGGCGAAATCGATGCTCGCCTGGCGGAACTGCTCTGACGGAAACGGCAGCACGATGTGTGTCTCGATGCCCAACTCGCGCGCTGCCTCGAGGCACAGCAGGTCCGCGCCGCAAGCGGCCGAGGCATAGACCGCGATGGGTGCGAGGGCGGCCAGCCGCGCGCGCAGCGCAGCCGAAACTGCACTTTCCATTTCCGCGGGAAAGCGCGGCTGCTGCCGCCCCGGCGCATCGATCATGTGGCCACTGAAGACCATCACCGGATGCGAGGGCAGCATCGAGGCTGCGTCGCCGAGGCCGGGAAGTTGCGAGGCGAGCAGCATCGCCTGGCGCCGGGCGCTGCTGATGTCGGCGTGGCGCCGGCCCGCGAGCCGCGCCGCGTTGCGATAGTGGTCTTGCGCGGCCGGGATCTCTCCAAGGATCAGCGCCGCTTCCGCCAGCGTGGCTTCGCGCCAGTGGTCCGAGGGCCCGGGCGAGCTTTCGCATATGCCGCGCACTTCGCGCGCGGTCACGCGCGCTGCCTGCAATTCGCCCATCAGCACCGAGATCGCCGCCGCATTGATGCCGAGATAGGTGGCCGCGGCGAGGTCATTGCGCCCGCGCGCCGCGATGAATCCGGAATGGTAAAAATGCCAGGCGCAATCGAGGTGCTCGTGCCGCGCCGCGCCTTCCGATCGCTGCGCCATGTCCTTGTGGGTCCGGGCGAGCATGCCAAGGGTTTCGCCATCGTCGTGGCCTTCGGCGGCCAGGCCCGACAACAGGGCGTTGGCGCGTTCCACGTCGCCGCTTCGCGCCAGCGACAACGCCTGCAACTGGCGCAGCCGCACATGACTGGGATCCACGTCGAGGCCGGCCCGCGCGGCGTCGTGGGCCATGATCGGCTCGCCGCTGCCCAGCAATTGTTCGGCGCGCGCAACGAAATCGGCGATGCTCAAATGCAATCCTGTCGGGGAGATGATGGGGATCATATCGCTATCAAAATTCCGTGGAATCCCCTAACCTTGCTGCGCCGGGGAAAATCCCCGATCAGACACGTTTTCCAAGGGCCGATTTGAGCAACGTGCACCCGCTGGAACAGCCGCAGCCCACCTTCGACGACGACGCGTGGGACGACCTGCTCAATTTCATCGAGGAGCGCCGCGTGATCCCCATCGTGGGACCGGAGCTGCTCAAGGTGCAGACCGAATCCGGCCCGCGCCTGCTTTATGACTGGATGGCCGACCGGCTCGCCGCCAAGCTGGGCGTGGACACCGCGCTCCTGCCGCAGCCCTATTCGCTCAACGACGTCGTCTGCTGGTTCCTCTCCGCGCGCGGCCGGCGCGAGGACACCTACGCCCGCATGCGCAGCATCCTGCGCGACGCCACGTTCGAGCCGCCCAGGGCCCTGCGCCAGCTGGCCGAGATCACCGACTTCGACCTCTTTGTCAGCACCACCTTCGACCCGCTGCTCGAGAACGCCATCAACAACGTGCGCTTCGGCGGTGCCCAGTCCACGGGTGTGGTGAGCTACGCGCCCAATCGCGTCGCGGATTTGCCGAGCGAGCGCGAACAGTTCCAGCGCCCCGTGGTTTATCACCTGCTCGGCAAGTGCTCGGCCTCACCAACCTACGTGATCTCGGATGAGGACCTGCTCGAATTCGTCTGCGCGCTGCAGAGCGAGCACCTCACGCCGGAGAAACTCTTCTACGA
>JBDSMR010000111.1:0-19290 GCA_039915735.1 Usitatibacter sp.
GCGGGCCTCGCAAGGCTGCCCGCGGAGGTCCATTGGCGCCACGTGCTCGGCGCCGCATGGCTGGGCGGCATCGGCTTTACCATGTCGCTCTTCGTGGCGCAGCTCGCATTCACGGATGCATCCGTGGTCGCGCAGGCCAAGCTCGGCATCCTGCTGGCCTCCGCGATCTCGGCGGTGGCGGGCCTTGTCTGGCTCTTCGTTGCGGCGAAACGCTAGAATCGGCCATGCCCGCGACGCCCATCATGCTCGGCCCCGTTCCGGTCGACTTCATCCTGTTCGCGCTCACGCTGCTCGGCGTCGCGCTTTTCCACCGCCACACGCTCAGGGTCGCCCTCACCGGGCTGGCGGTGATCCTGGTCTACAAGTTCGCGTTCACCGGCTTCAAGGCCGGCCCGGGTATCGCCGGCTTTGGCGCGCACATGGCGCACGAGTGGGTAATCCTCGCCAACCTGCTGTTGCTGCTCCTCGGCTTTGCGCTCCTCTCGCGCCATTTCGAGGAAAGCCACGTGCCGCTGGAGCTTCCGCGCATCCTTCCCGACGACTGGAAGGGCGGCTTCGTCCTGCTGTGGATCGTGTTCTTCCTTTCTGCGTTCCTCGACAACATCGCGGCCGCGATCATCGGCGGCACCATGGCCAACGCGGTCTTCCGTGGCAAGGTGCACGTGGGATACCTCGCCGCGATCGTGGGTGCATCGAACGCCGGGGGCTCGGGCAGCGTAGTGGGCGATACGACGACCACGATGATGTGGATCGACGGCGTGAATCCGCTCGATGTGCTCGATGCCTATATCGCCGCCGTTGTGGCGACGCTTTTTCTCGCGTATTTCGCCGCGCGCCAGCAGCAGGCGTATTCGCCGATCATGCGCGACATGCCGCGCGGTACGCGCATCGACTGGGGGCGCGTGGGGATCGTGGGCGCGATCCTGGCCACCGCGATCATCGCCAACGTGACCGCCAACCTCCACTTCAACCAGGTACTCGACCATTTCCCCGTGATCGGCGTGGCGGTGTGGGTGGCAATCCTCGCGACGGCGCCACTTCGCAAGCCGGAGTGGTCCCTGATGCCCAACGCGTTGAAGGGATCAATCTTCCTGCTGTCACTCGTGATGTGCGCCTCGCTCATGCCAGTCGAGCAGCTGCCGGCGCCGTCGTGGCAGACGGCGCTCGGGCTGGGTTTCCTCTCGTCGGTGTTCGACAACATTCCGCTCACCGCGCTGGCGCTCAAGCAGGGCGGCCATGACTGGGGCGCGCTTGCGTTCGCGGTTGGCTTCGGCGGGTCGATGATCTGGTTCGGTTCGAGCGCGGGCGTGGCCATCTCAAACACCTTCCCGGAGGCGAAGAACGTAGGCCAGTGGCTGCGCCATGGCTGGCACGTCGCCGTGGGCTACGTGCTCGGCTTCTTCGTGCTGATGGCGGTGCTGGGGTGGGCGCCGCAGGAAAAGCGCGAGCGCGCCCACGAACCCCCGGTCGCGCATTCCCGCTAGCCGCCGCATACTCGGAAAGCGCCTTATACCGCCGTGGGAGGGCTGCGGGCCCTCCAGGAGGCAAACTTTCTATTGCCATGACCTCAGCCGTGGGGCTAGCATCCGTGTCAATCCGAGTAAATGTGACCGGAAGCTTCACCTTGTGGCGCTGCTGCATGCCAATCCAATAACCAGGAGGATGACCCGATGTCCACGACGCTGGCTACCCAGGCCGTTACGCCCGACGCAAAGAAAGTCAATCGCCGCAAATTCCTGACCGGCGCTGCCGCCGCGACTGGCGCCGCCGCAGTGGGATTCCCGATGATCTCGGTGGCGCAATCGCCGATCGTGCTGAAGATGCAGGGCGCCTGGGGTGCCAAGGACATCTTCAACGAGATGGCGGAGCAATACGTCGCGCGCGTGAACGAGATGGCGGGCGGGCGCCTGCGCATCGACTACCTCGTGGCGGGGTCGGTCGTGAAGCCCTTCGAGGTGATGGATGCCACAAGCAAGGGCGTGATCGATTGCTGCCACCAGGTCGCCGTGTACTGGTACGGCAAGAGCAAAGTCGCCTCGCTCTTCGGCTCCGGCCCGGTCAACGGCTGCGACGCCAACCAGATGCTCGCCTGGATCCAGCGCAAGGGCATGCCGTTCTACGATGAGCTGGTCGCCAAGCTGGGCCTCGATGTCGTCGCGTTCTTCGCGATGCCGATGCCCACGCAACCCCTGGGCTGGTTCAAGAAGCCGATCAAGGGCGCGGCGGAACTGAAGGGCTTCAAGTACCGCACCGTGGGCCTGGCCGCCGACCTGATGCAGGACATGGGCATGAAGGTGACGCAACTGCCGGGTGGCGAGATCGTCCCGGCCATGGAGCGCGGCGTGATCGACGCGTTCGAGTACAACAACCCCACGTCGGACCGCCGCTTCGGAGCGCAGGACGTGGCAAAGAACTACATGATGGGCAGCTACCACCAGGCGATGGAGTTCTTCGAGATCGACTTCAACAAGAAGAAATTCGCCTCCCTGCCGAAGGACCTGCAGGCCATCCTCAAGTACGCCGCCGAGGCGGCGTCCACCGCCAACTACGCGCTCGCGATGGACCAGTACTCCATCGACCTCCAGGAGCTGAAGTCCAAGGACAAGGTGAACGTGATCCGCACGCCCAAGGACATCTTCGCCGCGCAGCTGAAGTCCTGGGACGCGATCGTGAAGAAGCTCACCGCCGAGGATCCGTTCTTCGCCAAGGTGTGGGATTCGCAGAAGGAGTGGGCCAAGCGCGTCGGCTACTACCACTTCTTCAACAACGCGGACTACCAGCAGGCCTACGAGCACCTTTACGGCAAGCTCGGGTTCTAAGCGATCCGCCCTGCCTCGGGGCGGCGTTCCGGAGAGGCGGCGCAGCGATGCGCCGCCTTTTTTCTGCAAGCCACACATCGCGGGTAAATCGCCATGCTCAATCGCTTCCTCCTGATGATCGACCGCTTCAGCATGACGGTTGGGCACACCTTCGCCTGGTGCATCCTCATCCTGACACTCGGGACCTCCTACGAAGTCTTCGTGCGCTACGTGCTGAAGGACCCCACCAGCTGGGCATTCGACATGAGCTACATCCTCTACGGGGCGCTCTTCATCATGTCGGGCGCCTATGCCCTGTCGCGTAACGCGCATGTTCGCGGCGACGTCTTCTTCCGGTTGATGCCGCCGCGCGTGCAGGCCGGCATCGAGCTGGTGCTCTACTTCGTCTTCTTCTATCCCGGCGTCACGGCCCTCATCATCGCCGGCTATGGCTACGCCCACGATTCATTCGGCTACAAGGAGGTGAGCGTGAACAGCCCCGTCGGCGTGCCCATCTGGCAGTTGAAGGCGCTGATCCCGGTTGCCGGCCTGCTGCTGTTCATCCAGGGCATGGCGCAGGTCACGCGCTGCATCATCACGCTGCGCACCGGCATCTGGCCACGGCAGCTGCACGACGTCGAGGAGCTCGAATCCGTGCTCATCGCCGAGCACCAACAGCAGTCCGCCCAGAAAGCGACGACATGACCAATCCAGAACTTGCGCTGGTGATGCTGGGCGCATTCATCTTCATCATCCTGCTGGGCTTCCCGATCGCCTTCACCCTGATGGCGATGGGCGTGGCCTTCGGCTTCTACGCCTACTACGTGCCCGACCAGAGCTTCTTCGACAACCGGGTGTTCTACCTGCTGTCGCAGAACACCTTCAGCATCATGAACAACGACGTGCTGACCGCGGTGCCGTTGTTCCTGTTCATGGGGTACATGATAGAAAGGTCGAACATCCTCGACCGGCTGTTCCACAGCCTGCAGCTGGCGCTGCGGGCGATCCCCGGCTCCATGGCCGTGGCGGCGCTTGTCACGTGTGCGCTCTTCGCGACCGCCACCGGCATCGTCGGCGCCGTGGTGACGCTGATGGGCCTGCTCGCGCTCCCGGCGATGCTGAAGGCGGGCTACGACGAGCGCCTGTCCTCGGGCGTCATCTGCGCGGGCGGCACGCTCGGCATCCTGATCCCGCCGTCGATCATGCTGATCGTCTACGGCGCCACTTCGGCGGTTTCGGTGGTGAAGCTCTACGCTGCCGCGATGATCCCCGGTTTCCTCCTGGCCGGCCTCTACATCGTCTACGTGATCGTGATCACCGCGATCAACCCGAAGCTGGCGCCAAAGCTGCCGAAGGAGGAGACCAACGTGCCTTGGACCAAGGTCTTGATCATGCTCGTCCAGGCATTCTTCCCGCTCGCGGTCCTGATCCTGTCGGTGCTGGGCGCGATCCTCTTCGGCCTGGCCACGCCCAGCGAGGCGGCGGCGGTCGGCGCGCTGGGTGCGATGGTGCTCGCGGCCGTCTATCGCGCATTCACCTGGACGCGCTTGAAGGAGGCGGTATTCCTCACCGCCAAGACTTCGGCGATGGTGTGCTGGCTGTTCGTCGGCTCCTGGACCTTTTCATCGATCTTCTCCTACCTGGGAGGCGAGGGCGAGATCAAGCAATTCGTGCTCGGCATGAACCTCTCCACGGTCACCTTCCTCCTGCTGTCGCAAGCGATCATCTTCCTGCTCGGCTGGCCGTTGGAGTGGAGCGAGATCATCATCATCTTCGTGCCGATCTTCCTGCCGCTGCTGCCGCACTACGGGGTCGACCCGATGTTCTTCGGCGTGCTCGTGGCGCTCAATCTGCAGACCTCGTTCCTCACTCCACCGATGGCGATGTCGGCGTATTACCTGAAGGGGATCGCGCCGCCACACCTGCAGTTGTGGACCATCTTCAAGGGATGCTTCCCGTTCCTGGGCATGGTCTTCGTCGCCATGATCCTGGTCTACATCTTCCCGCAGCTGGTGCTCTGGCTGCCGGAAGTCCTCTACGGCAACTGAGACCGGATCGCGCTTGAAGCAGGAGGGGTTCATCGACATCACGAGCCTCACGGCCGCGGAGGTGCTTGCCGCCGTGCGCGACGGAAGGGCGAGCGCCGAGGAGATCGTCGGTGCCTTCCTCGCGCGCATTCGCGCTGACGAGCCGCGCGTCCAGGCGTGGGCATGGCTCGACGAGGAGCGGGCGCTGCAGCAGGCGCGCAATATCGATCGCGTGCGCCGCGAAGGCCATGCAACAGGGCCATTGCACGGGCTCCCGGTCGGCTTGAAGGACATCATCGACACGGCCGACATGCCGACCGAGAACGGCACGGCGCTGCACGCGGGGCGCCGGCCGATGCACGACGCCACGGTGGTCGAGCGCCTGCGCTCGGCCGGAGCCATCATCCTCGGCAAGACGGTAAGCACGGAGCTGGCAACCTACTCTCCGGGCAAGACGCGCAATCCGCACGATCCCGAGCGCACGCCGGGCGGCTCCTCCAGTGGTTCGGCTGCCGCGGTTGCCGCGCAGATGGTGCCGGTGGCCCTCGGCACGCAAACCAACGGCAGCGTGATCCGGCCGGCGGCCTACTGCGGCGTCTATGGGTACAAGCCGACCTTCGGCTGGGTCCCGCGCACCGGCATCCTCAGGCAATCGCGACCGCTCGACCAGGTTGGGTTCTTCGCACGCAGCGTCGAGGACCTCGCGATCGTGGCCGAACCCCTGGTGGGCTACGACGAGATGGATTCGGCGACCCGCCCCGGCGCCCGCCCGGCGCTGCGCTCGGTCGCGATGCAGGAGCCGCCACTGCCGCCGGTGTTCGCGACCACGCGTACGCCCAACTGGGAAGATGCCGATGAGCAGACGCGGCTTGCCTTCGACGAAGTCGCCGAGGCGCTCGGCGAGCAGTCGAAGCGCTTCAGTGTCCCCGCGATGTTCAAGGACGCGTGGGATTGGCACCGCACCATCATGGAAGCGGATCTCGCACGCAGCTTCCGCCACGAATACGAGCGCGGGCGCGATCGCCTCAGCGATTCGCTGCGCGAGCAGATCGAGCGCGGGCTCAAGGTGAGCGCATTCGACTACAACGATGCCGTCGAGCGCATCGATGCAACCGCGGAATCCTTCGACGAAGTGTTCGATCGTTGCGATGTGCTGCTCGTCCCCGCCGCCGCGGGCCCGGCGCCCCGGGGCCTGGAGGCCACCGGAAGCCCGGCATTCTGTACGTTGTGGACATTCGCGGGCATGCCGGCGGTGACGCTGCCGCTGCTGACGTCCGAGGAGGGAATGCCCATGGGCATCCAGTTGGTCGGCCGCCGTGGTGACGACGCGCGGCTCCTGCGTACTGCCCGCTGGCTGGTCCAGTGGGTCGAATCGAATTCCTGAAGGAGAAGACACATGCACGGAAAAATCTCCAAGATCGTGATGGGCCTCATCGCGCTGGCGCTCGCGATTGCCTTCTTCCTCGTGCCGATCATCAAGATCAAGGACGTAGCGATGACGATCGTGATCGCGATCGGGGTCGTTGCGATGATCGTGAATTTCGTCCAGTCGGTGAAAGAGAAGGACCTTGACTAGGATGCGACGGCCGTGCGCAGGGTCCTGATCACCCGCGCGGTCTTTCCCGAGGTCGTCGACGCGCTCTCCGGGCGCTTCGAGGTGGTCCACAACGCCGAAGACCGCCCCTGGCCGGCGGAGGAACTGGTCGCCGGACTGCAGGGCTGCTCGGGCGCCATGGCCACCGTGATGGACCGCTTCGATGAGCCGGTGCTCGCCCGCTGCCCGGAGCTCAAGGTGATCTCGAACATCGCCGTCGGCCTTAACAACATCGATGTCCCGGAGTGCACGAAGCGTGGCATCCGCGTGACCAACACGCCCGGCGTGCTCGACGACACGACTGCGGACCTGACCTGGGCTTTGTTGATGGCCGCGGCGCGCCGAATCTCGGAAGGCGATGGCTTCGTGCGAGCGGGCGATTGGAAGATCGCCTTCGGCGTGCAGTATTTCCTCGGCGCGGATATCCACCACGCCACGCTCGGCATCATCGGCATGGGCCGCATCGGCCAGGCGATTGCACGGCGCGCGTCGGGTTTCGACATGCGCGTGATCTACAACAACCGCTCGCGCTTGCCGCAAGCCGATGAACAGCGGCTCAACGCCACGCGTGTCGAGCGCGACGAGCTGCTGGCGCGATCGGACTTCGTGGTGGTGATGGCGCCGTATTCGCCTGCCACGCACCACATGATCGGCGCCGCCGAGATCGCGAAGATGAAATCCACCGCGATCCTCGTGAACTCCGCGCGCGGCGGCATCGTCGACGACGCGGCGCTGGTGGAGGCGCTCAAGGCCGGCCGCATCGCCGGCGCGGGCCTCGATGTCTTCGAGGGCGAACCGAAGCTGCATCCCGGCTACCTCGACCTGAAGAACGTGGTGATGACGCCGCACATCGGCAGCGCCTCGCGCGCGACGCGTATCGTGATGTGCAACACGGCGGCGGCGAACATGACGGCGGTGCTCGAAGGTCGCGAGCCGCCGAACCCGGTCAACTAGAAAAGGACAGACACATGTCGGCAAAAGTCGCATTCATCGGCCTGGGCGTGATGGGGTTCCCGATGGCGGGACACCTGAAGGCCAGAGGTTACGACGTCACCGTCTACAACCGCACTGGCGCAAAGGCCGAAGAGTGGGCGAAGAAACACGGTGGCAAGACGGCCGCCACGCCCGCCGCTGCGGCCAGGGGCCAGGACTTCGTGTTCCTCATGGTGGGCAATGACAAGGACGTGATGGAGGTAGCGGCGGGGGAGCAGGGCGTGCTCGCGACGATGGAAAAGGGCTCGATCCTCATCGACCACACCACGGCCTCGGCTGATTGCGCGCGCAAGGTGTTCGAGATCGCGAAGGAGCGCGGCGTCGCCTTCATCGATGCGCCGGTGTCCGGTGGCCAGGCGGGCGCCGAGAACGGCAAGCTCACCGTGATGTGCGGCGGCGAATCGGCGCCGTTCGAGAAGGCGAAGCCGGTGATGGATTCCTACGGCCGCGCGGTCACGCTGCTGGGGCCCGCAGGCGCGGGACAGCTCACCAAGATGGTGAACCAGATCTGCATCGCGGGGCTGGTGCAGGCGCTCTCCGAGGGCATCAACTTCGCCGAGAAGGCGGGGCTCGACGCCGACCTGGTGCTCGACGTGATCTCCAAGGGCGCCGCGCAATCGTGGCAGATGGAGAACCGCGGCAAGACGATGCACGCACGCAAGTTCGACTTCGGCTTCGCCGTCGACTGGATGCGCAAGGACCTCGGCATCTGCATGGAGGAGTCGAAGCGCAACGGCGCGAAGTTGCCGGTGACGCAGACCGTGCTGGGCTACTACGACGATGTCTCCAAGTCGGGCGGCAACCGCTACGACACCTCTTCGCTGATCACTCGCCTCTAGGGAGAACGCCATGGGAATGAAGCTCTACTACGCGCCCGGCGCCTGCTCCTTCGCTTCCCATATCGCGCTCGAGGAGCTCGGCGTGAAGTACCAGGCGGTGAAGCTCAACCTTGCCGAGGGCGACCAGCGCAAGCCCGAATACCTCAAGCTCAACCCGCGCGCGGCGGTGCCGACGCTTGTTGTCGATGGCGAAGTGATGACGGAGAACCCCGGCATCCTCGCCTACCTTGCCGGCGGCAACCCCAAGAAGGGCCTGTGGCCCGAGGACACGTGGCACCAGGCCAAGGCCATCTCCACGATGGCGTGGCTGTCGAACACCGTGCACGTCGCGTACCGCCACTACGTGCGCCCGGCGCGCTACAGCGATGACGAATCGACGCACGAGTCCATCAAGGCCAACGGCAAGCAGTCGTTCCACGACTGCCTGAAGGAGATCGATGGGTTGCTCAAGGGGCGCGAGTGGGCCATTGGCGATCGTTACAGCGTGGTCGACGGCTACCTCCTCGTCTTCTACCGCTGGGGCATCCGCGCCGGCCTGCCGGTGAAGGACCTCGCCAACTACACGCGCCTGGTGGACAAGGTGCTCGCTCGCCCGGCCGTGAAGAAGGTGATGACGGACGAAGGCATCGTGATGGGCTGATGGAAACCGGCGCCAGCTTTACACGCCTGGCTTGCGGGGCAGGCGGCGCCTGTGCCGCCGTGCTGCTGCTGGTTGCATGCGGCGAGGGCGGCAAGTCCGCCGACGCGAAGAAGCAGGAACCCAAGCCTGCGCTCACGGTCACCACGGCCATGCCGCTGAGGGCGCAGCTGCCGGTGACGCTGGCCGCAAACGGCAACCTCGTGGCGTGGCAGGAAGCCATCATCGGCGCCGAGGTTTCGGGGTTGCGCGTCTCGGAAGTGCGCGTGAACGTGGGCGACAGCGTGCGCAAGGGCGATGTGCTCGCGGTCTTCGCCGCCGACACCGTGCGCGCCGACGTGGCCCAGGCGCGCGCAAACGTGGCGCAGGCCGAGGCGAGCGCAGCGGAAGCGGCGGGCAACGCGCAGCGCGCGCGGCGGCTTGATGGCACCGGTGCCCTTTCCACCATGGAGAGCCAGCAGATGTTGACCGGCGAGAAAACCGCGCAGGCGCGTGTGCTTGCCGCGCAGGCCGCGCTGCAGGCCCAGGAAGTGCGCCTGGCCCAGACCTCGCTGCAGTCCCCCGACGACGGCATCGTGTCGGCCCGCTCGGCCACGGTGGGCGCCGTGGTGGCCGCCGGCACCGAGCTCTTTCGCCTGATCCGGCAGGGACGCCTCGAATGGCGCGCGGAGGTGACCTCGGCGGAACTCGGCCGCGTCGTCCCGGGCACACTCGCCCGCATCACCGCGGCGAGCGGAGCGAAACTCGAAGGCCGCGTGCGAACCGTCGGCCCGACGGTTGACGCGCAGAACCGCACGGCGCTGGTCTACGTCGACGTGAAGGCGCAGGGCGGCCAGGCCTGGGGCAGCGCCCGGGCGGGGATGTTCGCGCGCGGCGAGTTCGACCTCGGCGCAGTTGATGCGCTTACGGTTCCGCTTGCCGCCGTGGTGGTGCGCGAAGGCTTCAGCTACGTGTTCCGCGTCGGCACCGATAACCGCGTGGCGCAGGTGAAGGTGCAGGCCGGCCGCGTCTCCGGCGACCGCATCGAGGTGGTGTCGGGGCTGGCGGGCGACACGCGCATCGTCGCCAACGGCGCCGGGTTCCTCAACGACGGCGACCTCGTGCGCATCGCCGCCCCCGCCAATGCCCCTGCCGCCACCCCCGCGGCGTCCGATCCGCCGCCCGCCACGCCGAAGAAATAGCCGCGCGTGAACGTCTCCTCCTGGTCGATCCGCAACCCGATCCCCGCGGTGATGGTGTTCGTGCTGCTCACCTTCGGCGGCGTGCTCGCGTTCAAGGCGATGAAGGTCCAGAACTTCCCCGACATCGACCTGCCGACCGTGATCGTGACCGCGGCGTTGCCGGGCGCTGCCCCGGCGCAGCTGGAAACCGACGTCGCCCGCAAGATCGAGAACTCGATCGCCACGGTCCAGGGCCTCAAGCACATCTACACCAAGGTGCAGGAAGGCGTGGTCACCGTGACCGCCGAGTTCCGCCTCGAAAAGCCGGCGCAGGAGGCAGTCGACGACGTGCGTTCGGCGGTCTCGCGCGTGCGTGCGGATCTGCCTTCAGATGTGCGCGACCCGGTGATCAACAAGCTCGACCTCGCCGGCCAGCCGATGCTGGCCTTCACCATCGCCTCGAAGCGCATGGACGACGAGGCGCTTTCCTGGTTCGTGGACAACGAGGTCTCGCGCAAGCTCCTCGCAGTGCGCGGCGTGGGCGCAGTCACGCGTGTGGGCGGCGCCACGCGCGAGATCCGCGTGGCGCTCGACCCTGCGCGCCTGCAGGCCCTCGGCGCCACCGCCGCGGACATCTCGCGCCAGCTGCGCCTGGTGCAGAGCGAAAGCGCCGGGGGGCGCGCTGACGTGGGCGGGGCGGAACAGACGGTGCGCACGCTGGCCACCGTCGGCACCGCACCCGAGGTGGGCGAAATCGAGATCGCGCTGCAAGGCGGCGGGCGCATCAGGCTGCGCGACGTGGCCACCGTCACCGATACGGTGGCCGAGCGCCGCGCCGCGGCGCTGCTCGACGGCAAGCCGGTGGTTGGCTTCGAGGTGTCGCGCAGCCGCGGCGAGAGCGAGGTCACGGTGGGCGAGGCGGTGCAGGAGGCGCTGGTCGAGCTCAAGGCGCAACACCCCGACATCGAGCTCACCCAGGCCTTCGATTTCGTCACCCCTGTCGCCGAGGAATACGAAGGGTCGCTCCACCTGCTCTACGAGGGCGCGCTGCTGGCGGTGCTGGTGGTGTGGCTGTTCCTGCGGGATGCACGCGCGACCTTCGTCTCGGCGGTCGCGCTGCCGATGTCGGTGATCCCCGCCTTCATCGGCATGTACCTGCTCGGCTTCTCGATCAACGTGGTGACGCTGCTGGCGCTTTCGCTCGTGATCGGCATCCTCGTCGACGACGCCATCGTCGAGGTGGAGAACATCGTGCGCCACCTGCGCATGGGCAAGAAACCCTACGAGGCGGCGATGGAAGCGGCCGACGAGATCGGCCTGGCCGTGGTTGCGACCACCTTCACTCTCATCGCGGTTTTCCTGCCCACCGCGTTCATGAGCGGGGTGGCGGGCAAGTTCTTCAAGCAGTTCGGGTGGACCGCCTCGCTCGCGGTGTTCGCCTCGCTGCTGGTGGCGCGCATGCTCACGCCGATGATGTCCGCCTACCTGCTCAAGCCCATGGGGGAGGCTCCGGCGGACCCGGGGTGGCTGCGCTGGTACCTGCGCGCGGTCGGCTGGAGCATGAAGCACCGCGTCGTCACGATGGTGCTCGCGACGCTTTTTTTCTTCGGCTCCATCGCGCTGGTGCCGCTGCTGCCGACGGGGTTCATTCCGCCGGACGATAACTCGCAGACCCAGGTCTATCTCGAGCTGCCGCCAGGGTCCACGCTCGAGCAGACCCTGGCGGCCTCCGAGCAGGCACGTATCGCCGTCATGCGCGTGCAACACGTGAAGAGCGTGTACACCACCATCGGCGCGGGCACTGCCGGCACCGACCCCTTCGCCGCGTCGGGCGCTGCCGAGGCGCGCAAGGCCACGCTTACCATCCTGCTTGCCGATCGGTCCGACCGGCCGCGCAAGCAGGGCATCGAGAACCACATCCGCACCGCGCTCGAGCCTCTCCCCGGCGTGCGCAGCAAGGTGGGGCTGGGCGGATCCGGGGAAAAATACATCCTGGTGCTCGCGGGCGAGGACCCGAAGGCGCTACAGGCCGCGGCGCTGGCGGTGGAAAGGGACCTGCGCACCATCCCCGGCCTGGGGCAGGTGGCCTCGACGGCGAGCCTGATACGCCCGGAAATCGCGGTGCGGCCCGATTTCGCGCGCGCGGCCGATCTCGGCGTCACCAGCGCGGCCATCGGCGAGACGCTGCGCATCGCAACGGCGGGCGATTATGACAACGCGCTGCCCAAGCTCAACCTCGCCCAGCGCCAGGTGCCGATCGTGGTGAAGCTGCAGGAAGACGCCCGCAAGGACCTGGGCCTGCTTGAGCGCCTCACGGTGCCGGGCGCGCGCGGGCCGGTGATGCTGGGCCAGGTGGCCACGCTGCAGCTCACCGGCGGGCCGGCGGTGATCGACCGCTACGACCGCTCGCGCAACATCAATTTCGAGATCGAGCTGTCGGGCGTGCCGCTGGGCGATGTCGCCGAGGCGGTGCAGAAACTGCCGTCAATGCGCAACCTGCCGCCGGGCGTGGCGATGCGTGAAGTCGGCGATGCCGAGGTGATGGGTGAGCTCTTCGCGAGCTTTGGCCTCGCGATGCTCACGGGCGTGCTCTGCATCTACATCGTGCTGGTGCTGTTGTTCAAGGACTTCCTGCACCCGGTGACGATCCTCTCGGCGCTGCCGATGTCGCTCGGCGGCGCCTTCGTCGGCCTGCTGATCGCGCAGAAGAGTTTCTCGATGCCTTCGCTCATCGGCCTCATCATGCTGATGGGCATCGCGACCAAGAACTCGATCCTGCTGGTGGAGTACGCGATCATGGCGCGGCGCGACCACGGCATGAGCCGCGTGGACGCGTTGCTCGACGCTTGCCACAAGCGCGCGCGCCCGATCATCATGACCACCATGGCGATGGGCGCGGGCATGATGCCGATCGCCCTCGGCCTGGGGACTGCCGACCCGAGCTTCCGCTCGCCGATGTCGATCGCCGTGATCGGCGGCCTCTTCACCTCGACGGTGCTGAGCCTGCTGGTGGTGCCGGTGGTGTTCCTGTGGATGGACGACATCGAGCAGTGGCTGGGTCGCAGCGCGACGCGGCTGCGCAAGCGCTTCAGCCGCCGCAAGCCGGCGCCTGATCCTGCCGATTAAGGCCGGCCGCGGGAATTTTCCGCGCCGCCTGCTGTTCATCCTGTCGAAGCATCCCCAACCACGACAGGATTGAAACGATGAAACTCGCCCTATCGGCCGCGCTCGCCGCCGCACTTTCGATCTCCACCCTCGCCGCAGCACAGGCCACCAAGGTCGAAGGCGGCATGGTCACCAACAGCGCCGGCATGACGCTCTACACGTTCGACAAGGACGCGGGCGGCAAGAGCATGTGCAATGGCCCCTGCGCCGCCAACTGGCCGCCGCACATGGCCGCGGCCGATGCGAAGGCTGCCGGTGACTACACCGTGGTTACGCGCGACGACGGTGGCAAGCAGTGGGCGCTCAAGGGCAAGCCGCTGTACACGTGGGCGAAGGACATGAAGCCGGGGGACAAGACCGGCGACGGCGTCAACAAGGTGTGGCACGTCGCGACACCCTGAGGGCCGCGCTTTGTCAGTGGCGGTGCGCGCTTCCGCGCGCCGCCGCATAGTGCTCGCGCAGCAGGTCGCGGCCGAAATCGCCGTCGTAGTCGCGCCACACGGTGTGGACGTGGTTGCCGTCGTTCTGCGATGAGTCCAGCTCGATGAGGAATCTGGGCCCCTGCACGCGGTAGTAGTGCTGCCTGCCGCGTTCCGTCGATCCCGCCCACGCGAAGCGGATCGAATCGAATCCTTCTTCCGAGCGCGCCAGGCGCGCATCGCGCAGCTGCGGCTCGAAGTTGTCCGCGTACGCCTGGATCAGCTTGCGCAGCTGCGCCTTCTGCGCGGCATTCATCGCGCGCGCTTCGAGGCCGCGATTGTCGATCGGCGAGACGCGATCCCGGTTGGTGGTGAGGATTTCTCCATAGGTGCGCGCATCGACGATGGCCGTGGTGCGCTGGCCGGCATCGAACATGCCGATGAGCTTGCGGCCCTCGTCCTCTTCCGCACCCAGGATCCTCAGTCCCGCCTTCGGACCCTTGCGCACTTCCGCGGGATTGGCGCCGAAGAAGCTGGGCGTGCTGGCGACGGCGGTGTCGCCCCGCACGGTGAAGTTGAGCGAGAGATGGTGTCCCTCGAAGCGCCAGCCCCAAGGCGCCCTGGCCTCCGGGGCGCCGAAAAAAACCACGAAATACTTCTCCGGATCGCGCATCAGTGAGCCGAAGGCCTCGAGCTCGCGCAGCACCAGCTCCAGCTCGATGATGTTCACCGCCTTGCGATGGCCGACGGCGGAAAGGCCCACCTTCAGCAGGCGGTGCACCGCTTCGCGCTGTGTCTTGTCCATCTGCGCGAACGAGAGCCCCGGGCGCGAGCGTGGCGTGTAGTGCCAGTCCATCCGCGCTTCGCCCTCGAAGGGCAGCACCAGCCGCTGGCGCTTGCCGGCGTCCACCGAGGCAATCAGTGCCTCGCCGGCCACGCGCATGCGGGCGCCCATTCCTTCCTCCGCGGCGCAGGCGAGGGGCGCGGCCGTGAGGGTGAAGAGTGACGCCAGGTACCAGTGGGCCAGGGAACGCGCGCTCATGGGACAATCATAACGCCATGGAAATCCGCTTCGACCATCTCGTCATCACCGCCCGCACGCTCGAGGAAGGCGTCGCCTGGGTCGAGCGGCGCCTGGGTGTCACCATGGGTGCGGGTGGCAAACACGACGTCATGGGCACGCACAATCGCTTGCTGGGCCTCGGCCCGGGGCGTTTCCTCGAAGTCATCGCGATCGATCCGCAAGCGTCCCCGCCACTGCAGCCGCGCTGGTTCGAGCTTGACTCGCCGGCGATGCAGGCGCGGCTCGAGCACGGACCCGCGTTGATTCATTGGGTCGCGCGCACCGACGACATCGAGGCGGCGGTTGCTTCGACATTCGCATCGCCACCGGAAATCCTCGCGCTCGCCCGGGGCACGTTCCGCTGGAAGATCAGCGTGCCCGCGGATGGCAGCCTGCCGCGCGGCGGCATCGCACCCACCATGATCCAGTGGTTCACGCAGCATCCGAGCGACGTCTTGCCCGACGCGGGCTGCCGGCTCGAGGCGCTGGTGCTCCACCACCCCGATGCGCCCGCGATGCTGCACGAGCTGCGCTTCGCGGGCCTCTCGGCAGCGGACCCGGTGCAGGCCCATCACGAGGGCGCGGGCCTGGTCGCCCGCATCCGTACATCCAAGGGGACCATCGAGCTGCGGGAATAACATCCGCCGCGCGGCTGTTCATCCGGCGTGGACTACGACCTCATCGTTCCCTACATCCCCAACCTGCGCCGCTATGCGCGCGCGCTGGTGGGAGATCGCGATGGCGCCGACGACCTGGTGCAGGACACGCTGGAGCGTGCGGTGCGCAAGTTCCACCTCTGGCGTCCCGGCGACCTGCGCGCGTGGCTGTTCTCGATCATGCACAACGTGTTCGTGAACCAGCTCAAGGCGCGGAAGATCCCGGTAGACCTGGAGATCGACGAGTTGATCGCCGCGCCGATCTCGAGCGTTTCGAGCGCGGACATCCAGGACCTGCAGCGCGCGCTCAACGGCCTCGCACCCGAGCAGCGTGAAGTAGTACTGCTGGTTGCCCTCGAAGACATGAGCTACGCCGATGTAAGCCGCGCCCTCGGCATTCCCATGGGTACCGTGATGTCGCGCCTTTCGCGCGGGCGCGAGCGTTTGCGGCGCGTACTGGATCCGGAGCCGGCGAGACCCGGCCTCAAGGTGGTGACATGAGCGAGCATGACGACGTGCGAATGAAGGCGTTGCTGAAGAAACATTTCGACCCGGTCGCGCTGGAGCCCATTCCCGCGCGCATGTACCTGCGCCGCCCGCCCTGGATTGGTTATGCCAAGGCCGCGATGCTGGTCACGGTCGGGCTGGCCATCGGCCTTGTTTTGCCGAGCTTGCGTTCCACGCCGCCCGTGGCCGCCACCGCAAGTGCTGCGCCCTTCGCGATGCGTGCCGCGCGCGCGCACGCGGTGTACGCGCCGGAGGTTCGCCATCCCGTGGAAGTGGATGCGGCGCAGCAGGAACACCTGGTGAAATGGCTCTCGAAGCGCGTTGGCCTCGAGCTCAAGGTACCGGTGCTGGCGCCGGAAGGTTTCGAGCTTCTGGGCGGAAGGCTGCTGCCCGGGCCCGAAGGACCGGTGGCGCAGTTCATGTACCAGGACAGTGGCGGCAAACGGCTCACGCTGTACGTGAGCAAGCCCAACAAGGGGGAGAGCCTTTCCGCCTTCCGCTTTGTCCGGGAGGGCCCGGTTTCGGTCTTCTACTGGATCGACCGTGATTGCGGCTACGCCCTTTCCGGCGAGTTGGACCGTGCCACGCTCACGCGCGTCGCGACTTCGGTCTACAAGCAGCTCGAGCCCTGACGACCTGACGGGCCGGTTGTCGTGGGAAAATGGCGTTCCCCATGCAACTCCCCCCGGAAATCCTCGCCGCGACGCTCGCCGCGGACCACCCTCGCATCGCCACGCTGAGCGCGTCCATCGAGGCCCGCGCCCGCGCCGGAAAACCCTCCGACCGCGAGCGCCTGCTGCTGGCCGAACTCATCGAGCGCTCGCGCGAACGCCGCACTGCGCGCCTGGCGCGCCTGCCCGTGCCGCAGTTCCCGGAAGAGCTGCCGATCGCGCAGCACCGCGAGGAAATCGCGAAGCTGGTGGCCGAACATCCGGTGACCATCATCTGCGGGGAAACCGGCTCCGGCAAGACCACGCAGATCCCCAAGATCTGCCTGTCGCTGGGACGAGGGGCCGCTGGCCTCGTCGGCTGCACGCAGCCGCGACGCATTGCAGCGCGCAGCCTCGCGCAACGCCTTGCGCAGGAGTTGCCGGGGGCGCCCAAGGGCTTCGTCGCCCACAAGATCCGTTTCCAGGACCAGACGCGTCCTGACACCGTCGTGAAGGTGATGACGGACGGCGTGCTGCTGGCGGAGACACACTCGGACCGTGAGCTGCGCGCCTACGACACGCTGATCGTCGACGAGGCGCACGAGCGCAGCCTCAATGTCGATTTCCTCCTCGGGTACCTGAAGCGCCTGGTGAGGTCGCGGCCCGAGCTCAAGGTCATCGTGACCTCCGCCACCATCGACACCGAACGCTTCTCCGCGTTTTTCGATGGTGCGCCGGTGATCGAGGTCTCGGGGCGCACCTATCCGGTCGAGGTGCGTTACCGGCCGGAATTCTTCGAGGTGGAGGAAGAGGACGACGAGCCGGTCGACATGAACGAGGCCATCGCCCGCGCGGTCGACGAGATCGCGCGCGACAGCCGCACCGGCGACGTGCTGGTGTTCCTCCCCGGCGAGCGCGAGATCCGCGAGGCGGCGGAGACGCTGCGCAAGCACCATCCGAAGAACATGGAGATCCTGCCGCTGTTCTCGCGCCTCTCCGCGGAGGACCAGGACCGCGTCTTCGAGCGCTCCGCGCATCGCCGCATCGTGCTTTCCACCAACGTGGCCGAGACGTCGCTCACGGTGCCCGGCATCCACTACGTGATCGACACGGGGCTTGCGCGCGTGAAGCGCTACTCGCCGCGGCAGAAGATCGACCAGCTGCGCATCGAGCCGATCTCCCAGGCGGCAGCGCGCCAGCGCGCGGGCCGATGCGGGCGCGTCGCAAGCGGCATCGCGATCCGCCTCTACGCCGAGGACAACTTCGAGGGCCGCCCGGAATTCACCACGCCCGAGATCCTGCGTACCTCGCTCGCCTCGGTGATCCTGCGCATGGCCGCCCTCGAGCTGGGGCCGATCGCGGATTTTCCGTTCATCGAGCCGCCGACGCCGCGACAGATCGAGGACGGATATCGCCAGCTGTTCGAGCTCGGTGCGATCGACGCGGACCGCAACCTTACGCCGCTGGGCCACGAGCTCGCCCGGCTGCCAGTCGATCCCAGGATCGGGCGCCTGCTGCTGGGCGCACGCGAGTTCGACTGCGCAACCGAGATGGTGATCCTGGCGGCGGCGCTTTCGATTCCGGATCCGCGCGACCGCCCGCAAGCGCTGCGCGAAGCCTCTGACCGCGCGCACGAGGAGTTCCGCGACGACGCCTCCGACTTCGTGCAACTGCTGAACCTGTGGAAATTCTTCGACGACGAGTTCATCCACAAGAAGTCCAACCGCAAGCTGTTCGAGACCTGCCGTGACCATTTCCTCTCCTACGTACGCATGCGCGAGTGGCGCGACCTCGCGGGACAACTGCGGGAGATGACGGGCGAGCTCAAGCTGCGCGAGAATGCCACGCCCGCCACCTACGAGCAGATGCATCGCGCGCTCCTGACCGGCCTCATCGGCAACGTGGGAGTGAAGGCGCTCGATGGCGACCATTACCTCGGGCCGCGCGGATTGCAGTTCCATGTCTGGCCGGGATCGGGGCTCAAGAAGAATCGCCCGCGCTGGGTGATGGCGGGCGAGCTGCAGGAGACCACGCGCATCTTCGCGCGCAACGTGGCGCGCATCGAGCCCGACTGGATCGAGAAGGCCGCTGCTCACCTGGTGGATCGCGCGCATGTCGAGCCGCATTGGGACAAGGCCCGCGGTGAAGTGGTGGCCTACGAAAACGTGACGTTGTTCGGGCTGGTGCTCGCGGCGCGCCGCAAGGTGAGCTTTGGGCGCATCGATCCGGCGCGCGCGCGCGAGATCTTCGTGGAGGGCGCGCTGGTCGCCGGGGTGTTCGAGAGCCCACATCCGTTCTGGGCGCACAACCGCAGGATGATCCACGAGGTCGAGGAGCTGGAGCATCGCGCGCGGCGCCCCGATGTGCTGGTCGACGACCGTGCCATCGTGGAGTTCTATTCAAGCCGCCTGCCTGCGGACGTGCGCGATGCGCGTTCCTTCGACGCGTGGTATCGCGCTGCCGCGCAGCGCGAGCCGCGCCTGCTGTTCCTGGAGAAGTCCGACCTCATGCGCCATGGCGCCGAGTCGGTCACCGAGGAACTCTTTCCCCGCAGCCTCACCGACGGCGACGCGAAATTTCCGCTCACCTATCGCTTCGAGCCGGCACACTCGATGGATGGCGTGACCATTTCGATTCCGCTCGCCCACCTCAACCAGGTCGACGACGTGGCGCTCGACTGGCTGGTGCCGGGCATGGTGCGCGACAAGGTGGCCTGGACCATGAAGTCCTTGCCCAAGCGTGTGCGCTCGCAACTCATCCCGGTGCCCGAGCACGTGACGAA
>JBDSMR010000007.1:0-5614 GCA_039915735.1 Usitatibacter sp.
GAGGAATCCAATGTTCGAGTCCGCCGAAATAGGCCACAAGCTCAGCAAGGAAGAATACCGGCGCGAGGAACCGAAACTGCGCCAGGCGCTGCTCAAGGCGCAGTACGACCTGCTCGGCAACGGCAGGTTTCCGGTCATCCTGCTGGTGAGCGGGGTGGACGGCGCCGGCAAGGGCGAGACCGTCAACCTCCTCAACGAGTGGATGGACCCGCGCCACATCCACACCCATGCCTTCGGCGAGCGCTCCGACGCCGAGCGCGAGCGCCCGGACATGTGGCGCTTCTTCCAGGCGCTGCCGCCCAAGGGGCGCATCGGCATCCTGTTCGGCTCCTGGTACACGGACCCGATCATCCAGCGCGTCATGGGGCACCTGAAGCGCGCCGAATTCGAGCACCAGCTCGACCATGTCCGCCACCTCGAGCGCATGCTCGTCGGTGAGGGCGCGCTGGTCCTGAAGCTCTGGTTCCATCTTTCCAAGGCGGCGCAGAAGAAGCGGCTGAAGTCCCTCTCAGGCGACAAGAAGACGGCCTGGCGCGTCACCGAGCGCGACTGGCAGCAGTTCAAGCAATACGACAAGTTCCTCGACGTCTGCGAGGACGCGCTGCGCGAGACCGGCACCGGCGAGGCGCCGTGGCACATCATCGAGGGCAGCAACCCCGAGTACCGCGCGATCACCGCGGGCAAGCTGCTGCTCGAGGCGATGCGCCACCGGCTCGACGGCCCGGCGCCGGTGATCTCGCCCTCGGCGCCGGCGCCCAAGCCCGCGATCGACAAGCGCAACGTGCTCAACACCCTCGACTACGCCGCCACGATCCCGGAGAAGGCGTACGAGAAGCGCATCGACAAGCTGCAGGGGCGGCTGAGCCTGCTCACACGCTCCCCGAAGATGCGCGAGCATTCAGTGGTCATGGTGTTCGAGGGCATGGACGCGGCGGGCAAGGGCAGCACCATCCGGCGCATCACCCGCGCCATGGATGCACGCTTCTATCGCGTCATCCCGGTGGCCGCGCCCAGCGACGAGGAACGCGCGCAGCCCTACCTGTGGCGCTTCTGGCGCAAGATCCCAGGGCACGGGCAGGCGGTGATCTTCGACCGCTCGTGGTACGGCCGCGTGCTGGTGGAGCGCGTCGAGGGCTTCTGCTCGGAACCCGACTGGATGCGCGCCTACCACGAGATCAACGACTTCGAGGAGCAGCTCACCAGCGCCGGCGCGATCGTAGTCAAGTTCTGGCTCGCGGTTACGCTCGACGAGCAACTGCGCCGCTTCAAGGAACGCGAGAAGACGCCGCACAAGCGCTTCAAGATCACCGACGAGGACTGGCGCAACCGCAAGAAGTGGCCCGCCTACGAGCGCGCCATCTGCGACATGGTGGAGCGCACCTCGAGCGACTTCGCGCCCTGGCAAATGGTTGCCGCCAACAACAAGCCGCATGCCCGCGTCGAGGTGCTCGAGCGCCTGTGTGATGCAATCGAGGAGCGCCTTTGATCGCATCGCTCTCCGAGGCCGGCTGAGAGAGCGCGCATGAGCTTCGAGGCATTGCGCACCGAGGTTGGCTACGCGGCGCTTGTCGCGTTCGTGCTCGGCCTCATCCTGCTTCTGTTTCTTCCCCCGGACCGACGCGCGGTGAGCCGGGCACTGCTGTTCCTCGCCCTGTGCGCGCTGGCCGAGAGCGTGGCCAGCGCCTTCGCCGGCATGGGCACGCACTCCGCGTGGAGCGTAGTGGCCGACGTCGCGGTGATCGGCATCGGCATCGTCCTGCTGCGCCTTGCGCTGCTGCTCATCTTCCGGCTCGTGCTGCGCGCGCTCGGGATGCAGCCGGCGCGCATCGTCGAGGACATCGCGTTCGCGCTGGCAGTGGTGGCGTGGGGTCTGGTCTGGCTACGGCTTGCCGGCGTCGATCTCTCCAGCCTGGTCGCCACCTCGGCGGTGATCACCGGCGTGATCGCGTTCTCCATGCAGGAGACGCTTGGCAACATCCTCGGCGGACTGGTGCTGCAGTTCGACCGCTCGATCCGGCTGGGCGACTGGATCCGCTTCGACGACGTAAGCGGCCGCGTGGTGGAGATACGCTGGCGTTACACGGCGGTCGAGACGCGCAACCGCGAAACCGTGTTCCTGCCCAATGGCGCGCTCACCAAGCAGAAATTCGCCGTGCTCGGCTCGCGCAGCGACCCGATGCGACTTTGGCGACGCTGGGTGTACCTCAACGTCTCCAGCTCGGCCACACCGGCGCGCGTGTGCGCGACGCTCGACCGCGCCATGCGGGAAGCGGAGATTCCCAACGTCGCGAAAGAGCCCGCGCCAACCATCGTGCTGATGGACTTCGTGGACCGCGGCGGCCGCTACGCCATCCGCTACTGGCTCACCGACCCGGCGGTGGACGACCCGACCGACTCGCTGGTGCGCGAGCATGCACTGGCGGCGCTCACCCGCGCCGGAATGCAGATCGCCGCGCCCTACGAAGAGCGCCTGGTCACGAAGGAGAACGAGTCGCTGCGCACCTCGCGCCACGCGGAGGAAATCCGTCGCCGCCTCGATGCGCTGGGCAAGGTCGAGATCTTCACCGGCCTGACACCCGAGGAGCTGCGCATCGTCGCCGACCACCTCGACTACGCGCCTTTCCTGCAGGGTGACACGATCACGCACGAGGGCGCCGTCGCACATTGGCTCTATCTCATCGTCAGCGGCGAGGCCGATGTCTGGATCGAGGTGCCGGGATCGGATCGCGTGCACCTGAGCACGCTTTCTTCCGGCAGCGTATTCGGCGAGATGGGCATGATGACCGGCGAGCCGCGCCGCGCCACCGTTACCGCGCGCGGGGACGTGGAATGTTACCGGCTCGACAAGGTCGGCTTCCAGGGCGTGCTGCAGTCGCGGCCCGATATCGCCAACCAGATTTCCGGCGTGCTGGTGGAGCGCAGCGCCGGGCTCGAACTGCTGCGCGAGAAGACGCGCGCCGAGGCGCGGCCGCCGGCGGCGCACGGCGATATCTTGCGGCGCATCCGGGATTTCTTCGCGCTCGGCACCGGCACCAAGGGCTAGGTGTCGTGGCCATCGCGTTCCCCGAGTCGATGCAGAACGAATGGTGGTGCGACAGCGCGTTCTGCTCGTCCACGGGGCAGCGGCCGTGCCGCGCCAGGGCCCATAATCGGACAATGAGCATTTTCCGGAAGAGACAACCATGAACATCCACGACATCCTTGGGCAGGCGGGCGGCTTGCAGTCGATCGCGCGTGAACTGGGCGTGAGCGAATCACAGGCGGCCAGCGGCGCCCAGGCGCTGATCCCCGCGATCCTCGGCGGCTTCAAGAAACAGGTGCAATCCCAGCCCGCGGGGATGGAAGGTCTCGGCGCCCTGCTCGACCAGCTGGGTGGCGGCGGCCTCTTCGACCACGTGTTGTCTCCGGAACCCACGGACGTGGGCCAGGGCAACGACATCCTCGGGGAGATCTTCGGCTCCAAGGATGTGAGCCGCAGCGTGGCGCAGAACGCGGCGTCACAATCGGGGCTCGACCCGTCCCTGCTCAAGCGGATGCTGCCGATGCTCGCGATGCTGGTGGCGGGTTACATGGCCAGGCAGCATGGGGATGGCGCCGGATCGCAACCGTCGCACACGGGTGGCCTCGGCGGACTGATGGGGGCGCTGCTGGGCGGCGCGGCCGGCGGCGCGGGACAGGGCAGCGGCCTGGGCTCGATGCTGGACATGAACGGCGACGGCAACGCGCTCGACGACATCCTTCGCATGGCGGGCAAGGTGGTACGTTAGGCGTCGGTGGGAGCCGCAGCCCATCTCGGCATCACCGCCGAACTTACTTTCCGAAAACGCTCTTCAACAGGTTGGTGGTGCGCGCCGCCGGGTTGGTGCGGATCTTCTTCTCCTCCTCGCCCACCATGCGGAAGAGGCCGTCGAGCGACTTGTTGGTCACGTAGTCGTCCAGGTCCAGGGATTGCCGTCCGGCCATGGGCAGGCTCTCGTAGCGCCCCATCATGTCCTTGTACGCCTTGGTGGCACCGACTTCGGCCACCTTCTTCGACACGACCGGCTTGAACGCCGCATGGAGCTTGTCCCGCGTCTTGCTGCGGAAGAAGTCCGTGGCCGCGGTGTCGCCACCGGTGAGGATGCCGCGCACGTCGTCGAGGGTCATGGCGCGGATCGCATCGCCGAAGAACTTCGCCGCGAGCGGCGCCGCGGCTTCGGCCGCACGGTTCATGCTGAGGACGAACTCGTCCACCTGCTTCTGGAATCCCGCCATGCGAGCCATGTCCGCCACCTTGCGGATGTTGTCCGGCATGAGGATCTTCACCGCGGCGTTGCTGAAATAGCCGTCTACCTGCGAAAGGTCCTTCACGGCACGCTCGGTTCCCACCGCGAGCGCTTCCTTGATTCCCGCTCCGTTGGTCTTTTCGTCACCCGCCCCCGCGGCAGCCCCGGTGGCCTGGGGCTGTTTCCCGGTGGCGCCCTTCAGCAGGTCGTCCAGTTTCGGCATCTGCGCCGAGGCGGCGAGCGCGAGCATTGCGCCCGCACCCAATACAAGCAATCGTTTCATGGTGGTATATCCCCGGCCCCGCCGAAATCCGGCTCGTCACCGCGATACTAGCAGCGTGATGCAAAACGGCGTCCGCGAGGATGTCGACGAAGGTCAATTCGTTCAATCGCCGGGGACCGGCGCCGGCTTGCCCGCGCCGCCCGGCAGCTTGCGTCGCGCGGCTGCGGCGCGGATTTCGCGCCGCCTGAGCAGGAGGTACGCCGCCGGGATCACGAACATCGACAGCAGCGGCGCCGTGATCATCCCGCCCACCATCGGCGCGGCGATGCGCTGCATGATCTCGGAGCCCGTCCCGGTGCCGAACATGATCGGCAGCAGGCCCGCGATGATCACCGCCACCGTCATGGCCTTGGGTCGCACGCGCAGCACCGCGCCTTCGCGGATGGCATCGAGCAGATCGGCCTCGGTGACGCGGCCCGCGGCAACGCGATCCTCCCAAGCGTGTTTGAGATAAATCAGCATGATCACGCCGAACTCGGCCGCCACCCCCGCGAGTGCGATGAAGCCCACGCCGCTCGCCACCGACACGTTGTGGCCGAGCGCCCATAGCAGCCAGATGCCGCCCGCCAGCGCGAACGGGAGGGTCGCAAGGATCAGGCTCGCCTCGTCGGCGCGCCGGAAGGTGAGGTAGAGCAGCACGAAGATGATCGCGAGCGTGGCGGGCACAACGATCTTGAGCCGCGCCGTGGCGCGCTCGAGGTATTCGAACTGTCCCGACCACGCGATCGAGTAGCCCGCCGGCAGCTTTACCTCGCGGGCCACCGCCTGCTGCATGTCGCGCACCGCGCGCGCGAGGTCGCGCCCACGGATGTCCACGTAGATCCATCCCGACAGGCGTCCGTTCTCGCTGCGGAGCATCGGCGGACCGTCGGCGATGCGGATCTCGGCCAGGTCGCCGAGGGTGATCTGGGCGCCGCGCCCGGTCAGCACCGGCAGCTGCCGCAGTTCCTCGATCGAGCCGCGGGCCTCGCGCGGGTAGCGCACGCTGATGGGGAAGCGCTGCAGGCCCTCCACGGTCTCGCTCACGTTCTCCCCGCCGATCGCCGCGGCGACGATGCCCTGGACG
>JBDSMR010000053.1:0-15228 GCA_039915735.1 Usitatibacter sp.
CGCACGGACTCGGACACCAACAGCACGCAGACCTTCGAGCACGCGCTGGTCGAATACGAGTTCACGGTGAAGTTCGAGAAGTTCCGTGGCAAGCGCATCAGCATCGGCGAGGTGTTGCCGAACACGCCCGCCGTACAGGAAGCGCTGAAGAAATATCCCAAGGGCGGCAGCGCGCCGGTCTATTACGACCCGGCCAATCCGAACGACGCGGTGCTCGAGCGCGACCTGCCGGAGAAATTCGGCCTCATCTGGATCATGGTGGCGATCACCTACGCGGCCGGGTTCGCCGGCGCCTGGTACGTGTTGACTCGCTGACGGGAACGGGATCGTCGCGACATTCATCGAATGTTGCGAAGACCCCTCTTCTCTCGAAGGCGAATGAAATGCGCTCAGCTCCGTTGTGCGTGGTGGCACTGCTCGCCGCCGCTTGTGGCAGCCACCAAATTGAACAACCCCAGGTCGATCCCGCGACGCTCGCGCAGGGAAAGCAGACATTCCGCTTCGACACCTTCGACGACGAGACGCAGTGGAGCGATGCGCTGCGCATGCACGAGGTGATCGCGGCGGCGGTCTCGCCCACGATCGCACTCTCGGTTGGCCTCAAGGTTGACGCCGACGCATTGCCGGCCGCGGTCGTGCAGGGAATCCAGGACGGCGGCATCAGCCTCACCGATCCTGCCACCACCGTCGCGCTCCTCAAGCTCGACGCGGTCGTGGGCCTGAAGGGCCGCGTGGAAACCATCGGCGGCAAGGACACGCTCACGCGGGTTGGCATCACCTGCGCGTTGTGCCACTCCACGGTCGACAACTCCTTCGCGCCCGGCATCGGCAAGCGCCTCGACGGCTGGGCCAATCGCGACCTCAACCCGGGAGCGATCATCGCGCTTTCGCCTGCGCTCAACGCCACGCAGAAGGCGGTGTACAACTCGTGGGGCCCCGGGCGTTACGATCCGCGCTTCAACCTCGACGGGCTCAGCGGCGCCCAGGTGATCCCGCCGGCCTTCGGACTGGAGGGTATCCACAGCGTTACCTCCACTGGCGATGGGAGCGACCTGGCCTACTGGAATCGATACGTCGCCGTGACGCAGATGGGCGGACACGGAAGCTTCAGCGATTCGCGCATCGGCGTGAACGTGACGCACGGCACCGATGACCTCGTGTCCGCGAAACTCGCCGCGCTGCAGGCCTACCAGCTGTCGATCGATGCGCCGCCGCCACCGGCAGGCAGCTTCGACGCGCTTGCGTCCGTTCGCGGCAAGGCGGTATTCGAAGGCGCGGGCCGCTGCTCCACGTGCCACTCTGGCGCGCAGCTCACCGACGCGAATGAGCGCCTGCACCCACTGGCAGACGTCGTGAGCGAGCCCGAGCCCGATGGCGCACCCAGCTACGCAGCCCGCAGTGCGACAAAGCAGTACCGCACGGCGCCGCTGCGCGGCATCTGGCAACACGCGCCCTACTTCCACAACGGATCGGCGCCGACGCTCGAGGCGGTGGTCAGGACCTACAACTCGCGCAAGGCGCTGGGCCTGGGCGAAGCGCAGGTCGCGGACCTGGTCGAATACCTCAAGTCGCTGTGAGCGAGGCCTCGTTGGAGCGGCAGTGCTCGGCGATGCGGTCCGCGAGGCCCTCCTGCAGCGGGACCGGGAAGTCGTGCCCCATGCCGCGCACCACTTCCATCGCCACGTTGCCGCCACCTTCGTGGATCGCACGGGCCGTAGCCTCGCCACACGGCAGTTGCATCAGCGGATCCTCGTCGCCATGCACCACCAGCGACGGCGCCTTGATGAGGCGAACCACCGCCGTGCGGTCACCACTCGCCGCGATCGCCATCAACTGGCGCGCGGCGCCGGGCGGGTAGTAGGAGCGGCGCACATGCCGCTCGCAAAAAACACGCAGCTCGTCCTCTTCCGCCGGATGTGTGCGGCTCCCGATCACCAGCAGGAGCTTCATCAGGTGCACGATCGCGACCTCGAGGTCGCGGTCACCGCGCGGGGCGGACAGCAGCAGCTTGCGCGCGCTTGACGTCGGCCCCGGCAGGCGGCGGCTTCCGGTGGAAGACATGATCGAAGTCAGTGTCGCCACCTGGGCGGACGCATGCGCGGCGAGATTCTGCGCCACCATGCCGCCCATCGAAGCGCCGACGACGTGCGCGCGTGCAATACCCAGCGAGGTCATCAGGGCCGACGTGTCTTGCGCCATGTCTTCGATGCAGTACGACGCCTTGACGGGCAAGTGCAGCGCGTACTTCACCGCCTGCAAAGCGACCTTCGGCATGCCGAGGTAGTCGAGCTTGGTGGTGAGGCCGGCGTCGCGATTGTCGAAACGCACCACGCGGAAACCACGCGCGGCCAGCATGTCGCAAAGTGATTCGGGCCAGAAGATCATCTGCGCGCCGAGGCCCATGATCAGCAACATCACCGGATGCGCGGGATCTCCTCGCTCGTCGTATTCGAAAACCAGGCCATTGGCCGCAATCGACGGCATCAGGGAACCCAAGGGAAGGTTCGGCTATCATACTGATTCAAATGGACCCCCTCAGAATCGGCGTTTCCGCTCGCCTGCTCTACCCGGATTCCTCACGCCAGTTCCTGCCAACCAAGTCGATCCAGTACCTGGAGCAGTCGGTGGCGAACTGGGTCATGTCCGGCGAGGTCCTCGCCTTCATGATTCCGGAGATGAGCCTCGCCTCGCCGCACATGCCGAAGGCGCTCAAGGCCAGGCACTACGTCGACGCCCTCGATGGGCTCCTCTTGCAGGGCGGCGCGGACATGTCGCCCAAGACCTACGGCGAAGCGCCGATCAACCCGCTCTGGGCCGGCGATGAGGTGCGCGACGCCTACGAGATCGAGCTCTTCCACGAGTTCGTGATCCAGGGCAAGCCGGTGTTCGGCATCTGCCGCGGCCACCAGGTCATCAACGTGGCCCTTGGAGGCACGCTCTACCAGGACGTCGCCACCCAGTGCCCCGACATGGGCTCGCACCGCGACGACGCGCGCTACGACAAATATTTCCATGACCTGCGCATCCTGCCGGACACCTGGCTGTCGCGCATGTATCCGGAAGTGCAGATGGCGCGCATCAATTCCATCCACCACCAGGGCCTCAACCGCCTCGGTGAAGGCCTTGTGCCGGAGGCGCGCAGTGAGCCCGACGGCATTGTCGAGGCGATCCGCTGGGAAGGCCACAGCTTCGTGGTCGGGGTGCAGTGGCATCCGGAATTCATGGATCCGAAGGATTCATCCCTGCTCGACGGACGTCCCCTGCTGCGCGAATTCCTCGCGGCCTGCGAGCAACGCAAGAAAACAGGGAAGGCGACACCGCTGCTGGCGGCCCGAGCCGCTTAAAGCGGGACACCCGAGTCAGAGCCTGCCCCGGCAATCCTCAAGCCGGGGGGACCCAATTTCCGGAACATCCAGAAGATCCCCAATGAAATTGAAGATATTGAATCCCGCCACCGGCAAGGTCGCGGCGACGCTGCCCTCGGACGACGCGAAATCGGTCAAGGCCAAGTACGAGCGCGCACGCAAGGCGCAGCCGGCCTGGGCGCGCACGCGCATGAAGCAGCGCCTCGATGCCATCACCCGGTTCCGCACGCTGCTGCTCGAGCAGGTCGATCGCCTTGCCAGCGTGCTGACGACCGAGGTCGGCAAGCCCATCTCGCAGTCGCGCAACGAGATCAAGGGCCTGGTGCCGCGCATCGATTTTTTCCTGGCGGAAGCGACCGCCGCGCTGCGCACCACGCGCGTCTCCGAAAAGGGAGAGGCGACCGAAGAGCGCATTTCGCATGAGCCGCTCGGCGTCATCGCCAACATCTCGGCGTGGAATTACCCGTGGTTCGTCGGCGGCAACGTCTTCGTGCCCGCCCTCCTCGCCGGAAATGCCGTGCTCTACAAACCTTCGGAGTTCGCCTCGCTTACCGGCACCGAGATCACGCGCCTGCTCTACGAAGCCGGCATTCCCCAGGATGTGTTCATCCCCATCGTTGGTGGCGGCGAAGTCGGCGCTGCATTGCTCAAGCAGCCGGTCGATGGCGTGTTCTTCACCGGCTCCGTGGCTACCGGGAAGAAAATCGCTGAAGCCGTTCGCGGCCGCATGATCAAGCTGCAGCTGGAGCTGGGCGGCAAGGACCCGATCTACGTCTGCGAGGACGTGGACATCGCCAAGGCCGCGGCGGGCATCGCGGACGGCGCCTTCTACAACACCGGGCAAAGCTGCTGCTCGGTCGAGCGCATCTACGTGAACGAAAAGGTGTTCGACAAGTTCGTGGAGGCCTTCGTCGCGGAAGTGCGCAAGTTCAAACGCGGTGATCCGTCGGAAGACGCCACCTACATCGGCCCGCTCACCCGCGCCCCGCAGCTCAAGGTACTCGAGGAACAGGTAAAGGACGCGGTAAAAAAGGGCGCGAAGGTGCTGGCGGGCGGCAAGCGCATCAAGGGCGCGGGCAACTGGTTCGAGCCTACGGTGCTGGTGAATGTCGACCACCGCATGGCGGTGATGAAGGACGAGAGCTTCGGCCCGGTCATCGGCCTCATGGCCGCGAAGAACGACAAGGAAGCCGTCGAGCTGATGAACGACACGACGTATGGCCTCACGGCCGGCGTCTATACCGCTGACCGCACGCGCGCGGAGACCATCCTTTCGAAGCTCGACGCGGGTTCGGTGTACTGGAACTGCTGCGACCGCGTGAGCCCACGGCTGCCCTGGTCGGGCGTGCGCGACTCGGGCATCGGATTGACGCTTGGCACCGCCGGCATCGAGACCTTCACGCGCCCGAAGGCGTGGCACCTGCGAGGGGCGTGAGTTTTCCGAGGTATTGGCGGAAAGCTTCGTCCTGCGCCAATGCCGCCATCGTGGGGGCGTAGCTCAACCGGCCCTTGTTCACGAACACGAAGCGCTCGCAGATCTCCTGCAGCAGCTCGACGTGATACGGCTCGTTCGGGTGCAGGCAGACGAAGACCACTTTCCCCTCCGAGCGCAGCCGCCGGAAAAAATCCAGCATGAAGCCGATGTAGCCGTCCTGCGGGCTGAACTGCGGCTCGTCGAAGAGGTGCACGCCAGGCGCTGCACTCGTCGCGCGCTGCAGCATGAAGGACGGCACCGTCTTGCGAAAAGCGCGCACCTGGTAGGACTGGTGGTAGTGCATCGCCAGGCGCGAGCGCTCCGCGTAGCGAACCTGGTGGATATCCTGCCCGCCACACATCACGCGCCCCGAGCTCGGGCGGTTGCTGCCGGTGATCAATTCGAAGAGTGTTGTCTTGCCGGATCCGTTGGGGCCGAGCACGCCGACGATGGTGGGTTTCTCGACGCTGAAGTCGGCCTCGAGCGAAAAGGTCGGCGTGCGATTGAAGCGGCCGCGAGTGTAGACCTTGCGAAGGTTCTCGACTTGCAGCATCAGGCCCCCAGCATCCGGCGGCGTAGCGCCGCGTCACCGCGCAGCTCCGCAGCCGTCCCACTCCACGCGAGCCGGCCGCGATCGAGCACGTAGGCACGATCGGCCACGTCCAGCGCCGTCTCGATGTTCTGCTCCACCAGCAGGACGCCAACTCCCTCTTCGCGCAGGCGGCGCACCACGCGCATCACGTCCTGCACCACGCGCGGCGCCAGTCCCTGGCTCGGCTCATCCATCAGCACCAGCCCGGGCGAGCCCATCAGCACGCGCGAGATGGCGACCATCTGCATCTCGCCGCCGGAGAGGTTCTCGCATTCGCGTGTCTGCAAGTGCTCCAGCGCCGAGAACACTTCGAAACATTCCTTCAGGGTCCAGCCGCGGAAACGCGTACGCTTCCTGGCGATCGAGAGGTTGCGCGCCACGGTGAGTGCGGGAAATACACGGCGATCGTCAGGCACCCAGCCCACGCCCGCACGCGCGATCTCATGTGTTGCTTCCCGCGTCACGTCCTTGCCGTCGAACTTCACGCTGCCATTGCGCGCGCGCGTGAGGCCGAGGACCGATCGCAGCGTCGTGGTCTTGCCCGCGCCGTTGGGCCCAAGCAAGGCCACTACTTCGCCGGCAGCGACGTCGAGCGACAAGCCGAACAGCGCCTGCGTCTCGCCGTAGTAGGTGTCGATGGATTGGAGTTGCAGCATCACGCGATGGCCGAGCGCTGCACCCAAGGGTTGGATTTCAACTCGGCTGGCGTGCCACGCGCGATGACCTGCCCCCAATGCACCACCGAGATGCGATCGGCCAGGCCAAACAGGAAACGCATGTCGTGCTCGATCACCACCATGGTGACGCGTCCACGCAAGCTGTTGATGAGCTGCGAGAGGCGCTCCAGGCCCTCCGCACCCAGGCCCGCCGTGGGTTCATCGAGGAACAGCAGCTTGGGATCCGCCGCCAGCGCGACCCCGATCTCGAGCGCGCGGCGGTCTCCATACGAGAGGCTGCCGGCGACCACGTTTTCCTTGCCGGCGAGTCCCACCTCGGCCAGCACGCGTTGCGCCCTCTCACGCGCCGGAAACACCCGCACCGCCGGGTTGAAGGCATCGAAGCCGCGGGCGCGGAGCTCCCGGGTGGCGATGACCGCATTTTCGAGGGCGGTGTAGCCGTCGAACAGGTTCATCATCTGGAAGGAACGCGCGATGCCCAGGCGCGCGACCTTGCGCGGCGCAAGTCCCGTCACGTCCTGCCCGCGGAAGGTCACTCGCCCCGCGTCCGGTTTGTAGCGCCCGGTGAGCACGTGGAAACACGTGGTCTTGCCGGCGCCGTTGGGGCCCATGATCCCGTGGATTTCGCCCTCGCCCACCTCGAAGCTCACGTCCTGCAACACGACGCGGTCGCCGAAACGCTTCGCCAGTCCCTGGGCGGAAAAAATCGGCGCCGTCATGTGGCGCGGGCGGGTTTCTTGAAGAGGCCCGCGATGCCTTCAGGACGGAACAGCACCATTGCCATGAAGAGGAGTCCGTACCAGAGGAGCCATGTTTCGGTGTACGCGCCGAGCAGGTCACGCGCCAGCAGGAAAAATGCCGCGCCGATCACCGGGCCCCAGAAGCTTACGAGCCCGCCGCCCACCAGCACCATCATCACGACGAAGCCGGAGTTGTGCAGGCTCATGACGTTGGGGTAGGCCGACTGCTGTGCCAGCGCGAAGAGCGCGCCCGCCAATCCCGCGACTGCGCACGAGATCACGAACGCACTCCATTTATAGAGCCAGGTGTTGTGGCCGACGAAGGCCGCGCGCGTCTCGTTCTGTTTCACGGCGCCCAGGATGCGGCCATAGGGCGATTGCACCAGCCGCCAGAGCAGGAACGCGACCGTGACGAAGGCGCCGAGCGCGAACAGGTGCAGCGCCTCGTTGCTTGCCAGCATCGCCGGCCGCTTGATGTTGAGCAGGCCGTCCTCGCCGCCGGTCAACGTGTGCCACTTGATCGCGAGGAACCAGAACACCTGGCCGAATGCAATGGTGAGCAGGGCGTAGTAGATGCCGCGCCGGTGCGAGATGAAGGCGCCGACGATGGCGCCCGCAAGCGCCGCGGCCAGGATCCCCAGGGCCATGGCGCCGCCGAAATTGATGCCGAACTTGAGCTGCGCGAGGCCGAAGCCGTACGCGCCGATTCCGAAGAAGGCGCCGTGGCCAAAGGAAGGCAGGCCGCCGTAGCCCAACAGGAGGTTGTAGCCGAGCGCGAAGATCATCCAGACCAGCACTTCCAGCGCCAGATAGGGATAAAGGCCGACGCTTTTCGCCCACCACGGCGCGGTGCCCACGATGAGGGCCGTCACCAGCAGTGCGGGAGGGAAAACGGCGGCGCGTTGCGGGGGCAATTCCATGGCGATTAAATATACGTTCCAAACTTGCAATATGCAAGAACGTTTGTTCTAATAAGCCGCAATGACCGCCCCCGCCGCCGACTACACACAGCTGCAGGCCGAGATAGGCCGCCGCTTTCCCGGCCTTTCCCGCCAGCTCCAGCGCATCGCGCGCTTCGCGCTCGAACGTCCGCAGGACGTCGCGCTGGATACGGTCGCAGCCGCGGCCGGCAAGCTCGAAGTGCAGCCTTCGGCGATGGTTCGCTTCGCGCAGGCCATGGGTTATGGCGGCTACACCGACATGCAGCGCATCTTCCGCGACCGGCTGGTGGAGCGCAGCGGCAGCTATCGCGAGCGCATCGCGACCCTGCGGCGCGCGGCCCCGACGCAATCGCGCCCCAAGGCGGTGCTGCACGATTTCGTCTCGGATTCGATCGCGCACCTTTCGCACCTCGAGGAGCACATCGCCCCGGAACGCCTCGAAAGCGCGGTGAAACTGATGGCCGGCGCTTCCAGCATCCATGTCCTCGCGCAGCGCCGCGCGTTTCCGGTCGCCTGTTATCTCTCCTATGCCCTCGCACAACTGGAGCTGCCGGTCACGCTGCTCGATGGCGTCGGCGGCATGGTGCGCGAGCAGGCTCGGGCCATGCGCAAAACCGATGTGCTGGTGGCGGTGAGTTTCCGCAACTATTCACCCGACGTGATCGAGCTGGCAGCCGATGCCTATCGCCGCGGCATTGCCGTCATCGTCATCACCGACAGTCCCGTAAGCCCGCTCGCCCGCAGCGCCACCGTGGCCTTCGACCTAGGCGATCCGAGCGACCGTCCGTTCCGTTCCCTGGTCGAGCCGCTATGTCTCGCGCAGGCCCTTGTCGTGAGTGTCGGCCACCAGCTCGCCGAGCCCCGGCCGCGGAAGAAACGCGCATGAACACACCCCGCTTCGACCTCGCCTGCATGGGCCGCGCCGCCGTCGACCTCTACGGCGAGCAGATCGGCACGCCGCTGGAGGATGTCTCCACTTTCGCGCGTTATCTCGGGGGCTCGCCGGCCAACACCGCCGTGGGCGCCTCGCGCCTCGGGCTCAAGGTGGCCATGGTCACCCGCGTGGGCGACGAGCAGAACGGCCGCTTCGTGCGCGCCACCTTCGCACGCGAAGGCGTCGATGTCTCCCAGGTGACCACGGATCCGCAACGGCTTACCGCCCTCGTTTTCCTTGCCATCCGCGATCGCCACGATTTCCCGCACGTGTTCTACCGCGACAACTGCGCGGACATGGCGATCAACGCCCACGACATCGACGCCGAGTTCATTGCCGGCTGCGCGGGTCTGCTGCTCTCCGGCACCCACCTCTCGCGCGAGACGACACGCGCGGCTTGCGAACGCGCGGTGACGGCGGCGCGTGCGGCCGGACGCCGCGTCATCCTCGACATCGACTACCGCCCGGTCCTCTGGGGCCTCGCCCGTCCCGGTGAAGGCGCGGAGCGCTACGCCGCCTCCGACGCCGCAACCTCGCGCATCTCGAGTTTCCTGCCGCACTGCGACCTCGTCGTCGGCACCGAAGAGGAATTCCGTATCGCGGGCGGCTCCGGCAACATCGTGACGGCGCTACGCACGGTACGCGCGCGCACGCAGGCCCTGCTGGTGCTCAAGATGGGCCCGCGCGGCTGCATCACCTTCGACGGTCCCATTCCCGCATCGATCGAGTCGGGCAAGCACGCGCCGGGATTCCCGGTGGAAGTCTTCAACGTCCTCGGGGCAGGTGATGCCTTCATGGCCGGCTTCCTGCGCGGATGGCTGCGCGGCGAACCCACGGAGCGCTGCTGCGAATACGCCAACGCCTGCGGCGCAATCGTGGTTTCGCGCCATGGCTGCGCGCCCGCGATGCCCACCGCGATCGAGCTGCAGCATTTCCTCTCCCATGGCGTGACCACTCCGAGGCTGCGTGAAGACCTCGACCTCGCGCACGTGCACCGCGCTACCACGCGCTCCGCCCTTACAGCTCCCCTGCACATCCTTGCGTTCGATCACCGCGCACACTTCGAAACGCTGGCCGAGGCGAACAATGTCGGCATCGACCGTATCGAGGCCTTCAAGTCCCTGGTCGCCGAAGCATTCCTGCGCGTTTCCGCCAATCGTCCGGGCGCGGGCGTAATCGTCGACGACCGCTTCGGCGAAGCAGTGTTGCCCAAGGTCACCGCGCGCGGCTTCTGGGTGGCACGGCCCGTCGAGCTGCCCTACGCCATCCCGCTGCAGTTCGAGCAAGGCGAGGGGTTGGGCCTGGCGATGCGCACCTGGCCCGCCGAGCATGTGGCCAAGTGCCTGGTGTTTTTCCACCCCGACGATCCGCACGAACTGCAATCGGCGCAACTCGCGCGCCTGCAAGCATTGGCCCACGCATGCACCACCACCGGCCACGAGATGCTGGTGGAGATTGTCCCGCCGCCGGGTGTTGAAGCCGATGCCGAGGCAACGGCCCAGGTGATGGAAACGGTCTACCGCGCCGGCATCCGCCCCGACTGGTGGAAGCTGCCGCCGGGTGCGCAGCCGGGTGGCTGGCGCTTCATCGACGAGGCCATCGACCGCCACGATCCGCTCTGCCGCGGCGTGCTGGTGCTCGGCATGGAGGCCAGCACGGAAGCGCTGCGCGCCGGGTTCGCCGCCGCATCACGCAGCCGACGCGTGAGGGGCTTCGCCGTGGGCCGCTCGATTTTCTCGCACGCAGCCGAGGAATGGTTCGCCGGCCGCTGGGGCGATGGCGCGGCGATGGACGACATCATCAGGAGATATTCGCAGGTCATCGCACTCTGGGAAGAGGCAACGAAGGCACAACAGGAGGAGACGGCATGAGCAATCCACGCATCGGCTTCATCGGCATCGGCATGATGGGGCACGGCATGGCGAAGCACCTGGTCACCAAGGGCTTTCCGCTGACATTCATGGTCCACCGCGACCGCTCGAAGATCGGCGACCTGGTTGCCGCGGGAGCGAAGGAGGCGAAGACACCCGCCGAGGTGGCCGCGGCGAGTGACGTCGTGATTCTCTGCGTGACGGGCTCTCCGCAGGTGGAGGCAAACGTCTTCGGCGACAACGGGCTGCTGGGCGCGGCGCGCGCCGGCCTGTTGGTGGTCGACACTTCCACCGCCGAGCCCGAGTCGACCGCGAAGATTCGCGCCGCCTTCGAAGCGAAGGGCGCTACCTTCGTCGACGCGCCGCTTGCCCGCACGCCGAAGGAAGCGGAAGAAGGACGCTTGAACACAATGGTGGGCGCATCGGATGCGGACTTCGAGAAGGTGAAAGCCGTGTTCGGCGCCTTCTGCGAAAACGTCTTCCACGTCGGGCCTCCGGGTGCGGGACACACGCTCAAACTCGTCAACAACTTCATGGCGATGAGCGTCGTCGCCTCGATCGCGGAAGCCTTCGCCGTCGCCTCCAAGGCCGGCGTGCGCACCGACATGCTCTTCAAGGTTGTTTCGATGGGCGCGATCAACTCGCCCATCTTCCAGATGATGGCCGGCGGTGCCGTGGAGGGCGACCTCACGCGCATGAAGTTCGCGATCGCGAACGCCGCGAAGGACATGCGTTATTACACCCACCTGGCGGAGTCGCTGCCGGTGCCGTCTTTCGTCGGCGAAGCGGTACACCAGTCGTTCGAGTTGGCCGTCGCCATGGGGCTGGGAGACCGGATGGTCCCGTCGATGATCGAGTTGCAGGAGAAGGTGAACCAGATGCAAATAATCAAGAGATAAAAATCCGGTGTCAGACACGACTATTGCGTTTCGGAAAGTCGTGTCTGACACCAGTTTTCACTCAGGAGGAGACAAGACATGAACAAGACCCGCCGCAGCCTGCTTCAAGCCATCGCCGCCGGATCCGCTACCACGTTCGCCGGACCCTGGGCCGTCAACCACGTATGGGCGCAGTCCGCGCAGAAGAAACCCCTGGTCGTCGGCCTCACCATGGACGCGAGCGGCCAGTACGGCGCCAGCGGCGCTTCGGAGCGCCTGGGCGCGATGATGGCCATCAAGGAGTTCAACGAGAAGGGCGGCGTGCTCGGCCGCCCCATTGAAGCGCTGCACATGGACACGGAAACGACGCCGGCCACCGGCTCGCGCGTGGCCGAGCGCATGATCACCCGCAACGAGTGCGCCTTCCTCGTGGGCGCGCTGCACTCCGGCGTGGCCAACGCCATCTCGCAGGTGGCGCAGAAATACGGCTGCATCTTCCTCAACACCAACTCCAGCTCGCCCACCGAAGCCGGCAAGGACTGCCACCGCACCAAGTTCGTCTGGGACGGCAACGGCACCAACTTCGCCCACGCCATCGTCAAGAACGCGATGAAGGTCAGCGGCAAGAACTGGGTGCTGCTCACCAACGACTATGTCTGGGGCCACTCCACGTCCAAGGCCACGCGCGCGCTGGTGGAAGCCAATGGCGGCAAGATCATGGAAGAGTTGATGGTCCCGCAGAACACGCGCGACTTCAGCGCCTACCTGATCAAGCTGCAGCAGCTCAAGCCGCAGGTGGTCGCCACCGCCGTCGGCGGCGACGACATCAAGGCGCTGCGCAAGCAGGTCACGCAGCTCAAGCTCAACAAGAGCTTCGCCTGGATCAACAACCAGCAGGACTGGCCGGACGTCTACGGCCTGGGCCCGGAGGAGATCTTCGGCGTATTCGGCACCAACTGGTACTACCGACTCGACCTGCCGGGTGTGAAGGAATTCGTCGCCAAATACCAGAAGGCCTACCCGGGCGTGCAGATCAAGGTGCCGGGCAACGTCTACTACAACGGCTACATGGCCACGCGCGAGCTGCTGCGTGCCGTCGAACGCGCCGGCTCCACCAACAACATCAAGGTGATCAAGGAGCTCGAGAACCTGAAGGTGAGCGCGCATGACCGCATGCAGCATTTCGACGGCTACATGAACCCGGTGACGCACCAGATGCAGCAGACCATCTACATGGCGACCTACAACGAAACGCCGGCGGAGAAGGACGACATCTTCAGGATCCTCGCCAGCGCCACGCCGCAGGAAGCCGAAGACAAGGACGCGCCGGGCGCCTGCAAGCTGGAGAGCTACGAAGCGACGCCGACGTACGAAGTCTGACGTTGGACTTCCTGCTCAACCTGTTGCCGCACGTCGTCAACGGGCTCTCGCTCGGGCTGCTGTTCGCGCTGATCGCGCTGGGCTTCATGCTGATCGTGGGGGTGATGGAAGTCATCAACCTCGCGCACGGCTCGCTCTTCGCGCTCGGCGCGTACGTGGCCCTGTCTTTCATGGGGGCCCGCACCGGCCCCGGCAGCTATGTGATGGCGCTGGTGCTGGCGCCGATCGCGGTGGCGGCATTCGGGCTGCTGCTGGAGCTGTGCTTGCGGCGCACCTACGGCAAGGACCCGCTCTACGGGCTGCTGCTGACGTTTGGCGCGGCACTGGTGATCGAGGAGGCCATTCGCGCCGTCTGGGGTTCCCGCGAACGCACATTGGTCACACCGGAGGCGATTTCCGGCGCCGTGCTCATCGGCGACCTCATCTATGCGAAGTACCGCTTCTTCGCCTGCGGCATCGCCGCGGCGCTGATCCTCGCGCTGTGGATGTTCATCGAGAAGACCCAGGTCGGCGCGGTGATCAAGGCCGGCGCGCACGACAGCGAGATGGTGCGCGCGCTGGGTTACAACCTTTCGCGCCTGCGGATGGGTGTCTTCGCGCTGGGCACGGCATTGGCCGCCATCGCGGGCATCATCATGGCGCCCATCTGGGGCATCCGGCCCCACGTGGGCGTCGATGCCGTGGTTCCCGCCTTCCTCATCATCGTGCTCGGCGGGGTCGGCAGCTTCTGGGGCGCCGTGATCGCGGGCATCCTCGTGGGCCTCGTGGTCGGCCTCACCGGTGCGTACGCCTCCGAGTGGTCGCTGATGTCGATGTACATCCTCTTCATCCTCGTCGTGACCTTCAGGCCGCGCGGACTCTTCGGCCGCAAGAGCGCGCTGGACACGTAGAATTGCGCCATGGCACTTACCGGAAAAACAGTGGTGGTGACCGGCGCCGCCGGCACCATGGGGCTCGCGGTGGTCCGCGCGATGCTGGAGGATGGCGCGCAGGTGGCGCTTGTCGACGTCGATGCGCTGCGGCTGGACAGCATCATCCGCTTCCTTCGCGGCCACACGGTGGCGGTCCCCTGCGACATCAGTGAACCGGGCTCGGTGCGCCAGGCGCACCAGCAGGTCGAAAAGGTCCTGGGACCGGTCGACATCCTGGTCAACAACGCGGGCATCCTCTCCAACGAGAAATCCGCCACCACCCTCGACGATGAGTGGCGCCGTGTCATGGGCGTGAACCTGGACGGCGCGTTCTACTGGGCGCGAGCGGTGCTGCCCGGCATGGTGCAGCGCAAGTGGGGTCGCATCATCAATGTGGGCTCGCTCGCCTCCAAGACTGGTGGCCTCACCGCGGGTACCGCCTATTCCACCTCGAAAGGCGCCATCACCGCGCTAACTTTCTCGCTCGCGCGCGAAGCCGCCCCGCACGGCGTCACCGTGAACGCCATCGCGCCCGCCTACGTGAAGACGCCGATGGTCATGGAGCAGCTCAACGAGGCCCAGCGCCGCCAGATCCTTGCGCAGATTCCCGTCGGCCGCTTCTGCGAGCCGGAAGAGTTCGCCCACGCCGTCCGTTTCCTCGCCTCCCCCCTCGCCGGCTTCATCACCGGCGAAGTGCTGGACGTGAACGGCGGCCTGCATATGGATTGATGCATGTTCGACCTGACCGGCAGGAAGGCCTTTGTTCCCGGCGGCTATGGCGGCATCGGCGAGGCGGTGTGCCGCGCGCTGGCAGAAGCCGGCGCCGCCGTCACCGTCGCGGGCCGCAGCGCCGCCAAGGCGCAGGACCTCGCAAACCGCATGGGTTCGGAAGGCCACACCGCTTTTGCCTTGGCGATGGACGCCCAGGACACGAAGCAGATTCGCGCTGCGGTCGACCAGGCTGCGCAGTCCATGGGCGGCGTCGACCTGCTGGTGAACTGCATCGGCATGAACCGCGAACAGAAAATCGAGGACGTCACCGAGGAGACTTTCGACGAGATTTACCGCGCCAACCTGCGCTCGGCGATGTTCCTGGGCCAGGCAGTCGCGCGCCACCAGGTGGCGGCGAAGCGCGGCGGCAAGCAGGTGCACATGCTTTCAGTGCGCTCGATGCTCGGCATGCGCGGCTTCGGCTACTCCGCCTATTGCGCCACCAAGGGCGCGCTGGTGATGCTGGTCAAGCAACACGCCATGGAGCTCGCGCCGCACAACATCACCGTCAACGGCGTGGCGCCCACCGTGGTGCTCACCGAGGCCGCGGAGAAATGGCGCTCCGACGAAGCGCGCTGGAAGGCGCTGCTCGCGCGCATTCCCCTCGGCCGCGTTGCGCAGGCACGCGACGTCGCCGGCGCCATGCTTTTTTTCTGTTCTCCTGCGTCCGACTTCGTCACCGGCCAAACCCTTT
>JBDSMR010000072.1:0-25217 GCA_039915735.1 Usitatibacter sp.
TGATGCCAGCTGCGAGCAGCAGCGCCATCTTGACCTTGAACACGCGGCTGTCGAGCAATTCGGACGCGTGTTCCGCGAACAGCGCGACGCCCGAGGGGAGGATCACCAGCAGCGCGCCCGTGGTCCATGGCAGCAGGTGTGATGAGAGCGCGCGCACGGAAATGCGTTTCGAGAAGCCGAGCACGCGCAGGTCGAACATCACGATCGAGCCGACCAGGATGGTGAAGCCGAAGGTGTGCACGATGCGCAGGGCGGTTTCGACCCACGGTTCATTCATCATCGTCACCCGATCGCAGCCATTGCTCGTAGTCGCGCCGCGTCTTCTTGGTGGGCCGTCCCTTGAAACGGGGTTGCGGCATGGACTTGATCTCCGCGCTGATCATCGCGCGGCGCGCGCGGCTCTCCCCGCTCTCTTCGTACAGCAGCGCTGCCGCAGCCGCGGGGCCGCGCTTGTCCGAGAGCGCCTTCACCACGATGGCGTGCTCGAAGGGTGGGCGGCGGATGGAAAGCGCATCGCCCAACTTCACGTCCTTGGCAGGCTTCGCGCGCTCGCCATTGAGCGAGACGCGACCACCTTCGATCGCCTCGACGCAAAGCGCGCGTGTCTTGAAGAAACGCGCCGCCCAGAGCCATTTGTCGAGTCGCACCTGCGGCCCTACAGCCTGGGGAGGGAGGCGAGGAACGTGCGCCTTTCGTCTTCCTCATCGATATGGGCGGCGAGCTGCGCATAGAGGTCGCGGATGTTGCCGGACTTGCTCGCGGCGTCCTTGATCAGCAGGCGCGCGAGGGGGCCGACGTAGCTGGCCAGGCGCTTCTCGGCGGCAGCGAGCACTTCAGGCGTGAACGGCGTGGTGGGTTGTGTACCGGTGCCGGGTGCCTCCGGCTTCGGCGCTTGCGGCGCGGTTGCCGTTACCGGCTGCGGTTTGCGGACCGGCTTGAGCTCCGCGACCTTCTTCAGGAAGGCCTTCTGCTCGTCCTCGTCCGGAATCTGCACCGCGAGGGACTTGAAGAACTCCTCGAAATTGGTGGTGGTCGCTCGCGACCTTCGGATCAGAACGCCGGCGAGCGGCCCGAGATGGCGCGAGAGCGATTTCTCGATCTCCGCGAGTGCTTCAGCCGAGATCGCGAGAACCGGCATCTGTTCCGGAGCGCGCAGCGTCTGCGTCTTGAGCGTCATCGTCGCCGTCACGTTCTTGCCCTGGAGCGCCATCAGCAGCCCGGCCTGGAATTCGCGCGCGGTCTGGAAGCGGTCGGCGGGTTTCTTGGCCATCGCCCGGCCAACGACACCGTCGAAGCCAATGGGGATGCCGGGGTTGAGGCTGGAGGGCGCGACGGGCTCGCTCTGCAGCACGTTGTGCATCACTGCCGCGGGGGTCTCGGCGAGGAACGGGCTCACGCCGGTGAGCAGTTCGTAGAGGATCACGCCGGATGCCCAGAGGTCGCAGCGGCCATCGGCGGGCAGGCCCATCAGCTGCTCGGGAGCCATGTGCGTGGGTGTCCCGACGACGGTGCCCACCTGGGTGAGCGAGGACGATTCGAGGCGCGCGATGCCGAAGTCCATGATCTTCACCTTGGTGCCGGAGAGGATCATGAGGTTGGCCGGTTTTATGTCGCGGTGGACCACGCCCTGCTTGTGGGAATAGTCGAGTGCCATCAGCAGCTGCTTCATGATCTCGAAGATCTCGATCACTTCGTAGCGCATGCCGGTGGCAAGCACGCGCTTGAGCTCCTGGCCCTCGACGAACTCCATCACGATGAAGGCCATCTCGGCTTCATTGCCGTATTCGTAGACGCCGACGATGCCGGGGTGCTGCAGGCGCCCGCCGGCCTGCGCTTCGCGCTTGAAGCGCGCCACCGCCTCGACCATCTCGGCGGCCTCGAGGTATTCCGACAGGATGGTCTTGATCGCGACCTTGCGCTCGATGACCGGGTCGAAGCCTTCGTACACCACGCCCATGGCGCCCTTGCCCAGGGGCCTGGTGATGGCGTACTTGCCGATGGTCTTCGGGTGGGCGGCCATCTTCTCCGGTCCTACTTCTCGATCAGCTTGAGCGCCTTCTGGAGGCTGCGGCGCATGCGGTTGAATGACGTGCCGAGCACGCTGATCTCGTCCTTGCCCTTGCCGAACTCGGCGACGTCGAAGTCGCCCTGCGAGATGCGGTCGGCGGAAGCGGACATGCGCGCGATCGGGCGGATGATCATCATCGACAGCATGACGTTGAGCACCACGAAGGTCACCGCGAAGATCGCCGCGAGCGAACCCATGAAGACGAAGAAGGCGTCGTTGGCGTTCTTGATGGCGAGGGCCATCGGGACGCTGACCACCTGCGCGCCGATGATCTCCATGTGTTTCCAGCCGAAGCCGTTGCCCTCGCCGTAGAGCTTGATCATCGAGGCGGGCGCGGCCGAGGGCACGCTGTGGCAGGCGAGGCAGGCCGGGTCCTTGATCTGGATCGGGCGTGCGACGTAGAGCATGCGCCCGGAGGGCGTGTCGCGCTCGCCGGTGATTTCCTTCTGGGCGTCGGTGTTGCGGAAGGAGTTGACCACGTCCGTCTCCCATTCAACCGCGCGGTCGCGCGGATTGGTCGGGTTGAGCGTGGCTTCCTTGTACGTGAAGTCGGGGTATTTCTTGCGCAGCGAGTTGAAGGTTTCGGTGGCGGCGTAGGCCGGCACGGTCTGCGGCAGGAAGGTCTCCTGCAGCTGTGATTCCAGGTGCGGCTTGACCTGCGAAACGGTGTAGCCGCGCACTGAGAGGGCGGCTTCCATCATCAGGCCGGCGCTGTGCAGCACTTCGCGCTTGGCGTTGTTCTGCAGCAGTTCGTGCGAAACGTACGCGGAAACCGCCATGCCTGCGGCGAAGACCACGGCGAGCACGATGTTGAACTTGAGACGCAGACCCATTTTTTGACTTCTCCCCTTGTTTTTCTGGCCCGGGCAAAAGCCTCGGGCACAATCCGCGTACGAAGGATACTCCCGAGCGGATTCGCCCCTCTATGAACTTGGTCACATGGCTGGAACGGGCCGCGCGGGCGCGGACGGGCTCCCCGGCCCTTTTCCTGGGTGCCAGGACGTGGGCTACCTACGGCGAACTGGCTTCTTCCTGCGCCCGGCTGGCGGCGGGATTGCGGGCAGAGGGCCTCGGGCCCGGCGACCGCGTCGCGCTCTTCATGAAGAATTCGCCGGAATACCTGCAGGCGCTTTATGCGATCTGGTGGGCCGGGTTGGTCGCGGTGCCGGTGAACGCGAAGCTGCACGCGCGTGAGGTTGAATTCATCGTCGCCGATTCCGGCTCGCGGAAAGTGTTCGATGCGCCGGCTCAGGTGGCGGCGTCGATGGCCGCCAGTCCCATGGAGCTCTGCGCGCGCGACCCTGGCGACCTGGCGTGGCTCTTCTATACCAGCGGCACCACCGGCCGGCCGAAAGGCGCGATGCTTTCGCACCGCAACCTCGCGCAGATGACGCACTCGTATTTCATCGACGTCGATGCGGTCTGCGTTTCGGGACGCCTGCTGCATGCGGCACCGCTTTCGCACGGCTCGGGGCTCTACAACTTCACGCACCTCGCGAAAGGCGCCGCTCAGGTGCTGCCCGAATCGGGCGGCTTCGATGCCGCCGAAGTGCTGGCGCTGCTCGAAGTACACGGCAACGTCACGATGTTCGCCGCGCCCACGATCGTGCGACGCTTGGCCGATGCGGCGCTTGCCACGAGCGCACCCGCCACCGGCCTGCAGACGCTTGTGTACGGAGGCGGGCCGATGTACCAGGCGGACCTCGAGCGCGCCACGCAGGCGCTGGGCCCGCGGCTCGCGCAGATCTACGGCCAGGGCGAGAGCCCGATGACGATCACCGCACTTTCGAAGGCGCATCACGCCGATGCCACGCATCCCCGGCATGCCGTGCGCCTTGCCTCGGTCGGCCTTCCGCACAGCGTGGTCGAGGTCACCATTCGGGACGCCGGCAGCGGCGAGTTGCCGCCGGGCGAAGTCGGAGAGGTGTGCGTGCGCGGCGAGGTGGTGATGTCAGGCTACTGGAACAACCCGGAGGGCACGGCCATGGCGTTGCGCGACGGCTGGTTATGGACCGGCGATCTCGCGGCCATGGATGCCGACGGTTTTGTCACGCTCAAGGATCGCAGCAAGGACCTGATCGTGAGCGGCGGCTCGAACATCTATCCGCGCGAAGTGGAGGAAGTGCTTCTGCGCCATCCGGCGGTCGCCGAGGCGAGCGTGGTCGGGCGCCCCGACGAGGAATGGGGCGAGGCGGTGGTGGCCTTCGTGGTTGCGCGCGACGCATCCGAGGAGCTCCGCGCCGAACTCGACCAACTGTGCCTTGAGCACATCGCCCGCTTCAAGCGGCCGAAGGAATACCGTTTTGTCGACCAGTTGCCGAAGAACAATTACGGCAAAGTCGTGAAAGCGGAGTTGCGCGCTACCATCGCGAAATGAGCCTTTTCCCCGGATTCGAATCGCGCCGCGTGGCCGTGGATGGCGTCGAGATCAACGCGGTCGTGGGTCCTCGCCGCGAGGCGCCCGCCGTGTTGCTGCTGCACGGCTATCCGCAGACCCACGCGATCTGGCACAAGATGGCGCCGGTACTTGCGGGGCGCTTCAACGTGGTCGCCTCCGACCTGCGCGGCTATGGCGACAGCGCCAAGCCACCAACCACCGCGGACCACGCACCGTATTCAAAGCGCGCCATGGCCGCGGATCAGGTGGGCCTGATGCGTGCGCTGGGGCACGACAAATTCTTCCTCGTGGGTCACGATCGCGGCGGGCGCGTGGCGCACCGCCTTGCCGTCGACCATCCCGCGAACGTGATGAAGCTCGTGGTCCTCGACATCGCGCCCACCCTGGCCATGTACGAGCAGACCACCGAGGCATTCGCCCGCGCCTACTGGCACTGGTTCTTCCTGATACTCCCCGATCCGGTGCCGGAAAAGATGATTGGTGCTGATCCCGCCTTCGTGCTGAAGAAGAAGATGCAGAGTGGAGCTGCGGGCGCCAAACCCTTCACCGCGCAAGCCTGGGCGGAGTACGAACGTTGCTTCACGCCCGAGATGATCCACGGCAGCTGCGAGGACTACCGCGCCGCGGCCGGCATCGACCTCGTGCACGATCGTGCCGACCGTGAGGCGGGCCGCAGGATCGGTTGCCCGCTACTGGCCCTTTGGGGCGCGCATGGAGTCGTCGAAAAGTGTTTCAAACCCTTGGACGAATGGCGCCGGGTGGCCGATGATGTGCGGGGCCGCGCGTTGCCGTCAGGCCATTACCTCCCCGAAGAGATTCCCGAACTCGTACTCGAAGAGCTGGAGACGTTTTTCAGATGAGCAACAGCAAATACCGCATCGCGGTGGTGGCCGGCGACGGCATCGGCAAGGAAGTGGTGCCCGAAGGCCAGCGCGTGCTGGAAGCGGCGGGTCGCAAGTTCGGTTTCTCCTTCACCTGGGACGAGAAGCCATGGAGCTGCGAGTACTACCAGGAACATGGCGAGATGATGCCGAAGGACGGCCTCGATTCCATCCGCAAGCACGATGCGATATTCCTCGGCGCCGTGGGTTTTCCGGGAGTGCCGGACCACGTGTCTCTCTGGGGACTGCTGATCCCGATCCGGCGCGAATTCCAGCTGTACGTGAACCTTCGCCCCGTGCGCCTCATGCCCGGCATCCCCAGCCCGCTCGCCAACCGCAAGCCGGGCGACATCGATTTCTGGGTGGTGCGAGAGAACAACGAGGGTGAGTACTCGTCGATGGGTGGCCGGATGTATTCCGGCACCGAAGCCGAGTTCGCGACGCAGATGTCGGTGTTCTCGAAGAAGGGCTGCGACCGCATCATGCGTTTCGCCTTCGAGCTTGCGAAGACGCGCCAGAAGAAACACGTGACGTCCGCCACCAAGTCCAACGGCATCTCGATCACCATGCCGTTCTGGGATGAGCGCTTCAAGGCGATATCGGCCGAGTACCCCGGCATCAGGACTTCGCAATATCACATCGACATCCTCACCGCGCACTTCGTCCAGCACCCGGACTGGTTCGACGTGGTTGTGGGCTCCAACCTCTTCGGCGACATCCTTTCGGACCTGGGGCCCGCGTGTACCGGCACCATCGGCATCGCGCCTTCGGCCAACCTCAATCCGGAACGCGAATTCCCCTCGTGTTTCGAGCCGGTGCACGGCAGCGCGCCCGATATCTACGGCAAGGGCATCGCGAACCCGATCGGCCAGATCTGGTCGGGCGCGATGATGCTCGAGCACCTAGGGCAGAAGGCCGCGGGCGACGCCATCGTCGCGGCCATCGAGAAGGTCCTGAAGGATGGCCCGCGCACGCCCGACATGTGTGGCAAGGCGAGCACCTCGGATATAGGCAAGGCGATAGCGGAAGCACTTTGAATCCGCCGATGAGCGCGGATAAACACAGATCAACAGGAGAGACCCGTGAAAAGACGTGAATTCCTCGTGGCAAGTGGAGCAGTGGCGGCGTCGATCGCATTGCCCGCGCGCGCGGCCTACCCGGAAAAGCCGGTGCGCTACATCATCGCTTTCGCGCCCGGCGGAGAGTCGGACATCGCCGCGCGGTTCCAGCAGGCGGCATGGCGCAAGAAATTCTCGCAGGAGCTGGTGATCGAATCGAAACCCGGCGCCGGCGGCGCGCTCGCCTGGTCGCAGCTCAACACGTTTCCCGGAGACGGCTACTTGATCATGGGCACCAACCTGCCGCACCTGGTGCTGCAGCCGCTCGAGGGCAACGTGCAGTACAAGACCGAGGACATCACCAACGTCAACTTCTTCAACTACACGCCCGACGGCATCGTGGTGCGCAACGACTCGCCGTTCAAGACCTACCAGGACTTCATCGCCGCGGCGAAGGCCAACGCCGGCAAGCTGAACCTCGCGGGCTCCGGCACCAACTCCGCCAACCACGCGGCGCACGAGCGCCTCAACTCGGCCGCGGGCATCAAGACGACCTACGTCGCGTTCAAGGGCACGGGCGACCTCCTTTCCTCGCTGCTCGGCGGCCACGTCGATGGCGCGATGTCCTATTCATCACTCGCGCTGTCGCAGAAGGGCAAGACGCGCCTGCTGGCCGTGGCGACGCCGCAGCGCCTGCCTTATTTCCCGGACACGCCGACCTTCCGCGAGATGGGCATCGACTGGGTGGACGGCGCCTATCGCGGCATCGGCGTGCCCAAGTCCACGCCCGAAGACATGCGCAAGCACATCTCCGGGATCTTCAGCGAAATCGGCCGCGACGCGGAGTTCCGCAAGCAGATGACGGAGCAGGGGCTCGAGATCGTCGATGTGCCCTACGACAAGATGGCGGCCTTCATGGAAGAGCGCCGCAAGGCCTACCTGTCCTCGGCGAAACTTCTGGGGCTCATGAAGTAGCGCGAGGCCCCGGACGCAACTCAAGTTAATCGCTGCGGGGCGTAAGGGATGCTGCGCCGCATCATGCGGCGCGGGGCTTTTTGCTGACATAATCGCCGACTGCAGTTGATTTCACATACCGATAAGACGAGGCTCACGCGCAATGAAAATCGGCCATCCGAAAAATTTCTGGGGAGGAGTGCTCTTCGCGGTGATCGGGCTCCTGTTCACCGTCATCGCCAAGGGCATACCGGGGATCGAGTTCCTCCCGGGTTATGCAATGGGAACGCCGGCGCGCATGGGCCCGGCGTTTTTCCCGTTCTGGCTCGGGCTGATGCTCCTGGCGCTTGGTCTCATCATCGCGATCAACGGCGTGCGCGAGAAGGGCGGACCCGACTCCGCGTTTCCCCAGTTCCACTGGCGCCCGATCCTCCTCGTGCTTGGCGCCGTGGTGATGTTCGGCTTGATCCTGAAGCCGGTCGGCATGCTGATCGCGGGCCTGCTGCTCGTGATCGTGGCGAGTGTTGGCAGCAAGGAGTTCAACCTCAAGAAGTCGATCATCCTCGGCTCGATCCTGGTGGTCTTCTGCGCCTTCGTGTTCGTCGGCGGCCTGAAGCTGCCGATCCCGCTGTGCCCCGACATCGAATCGCTGCAATCGGCGGTCGGCTTCTGCCGCGGCTAAGGAGCAACATCCATGGAAATCTTCTCGAACCTGGCGATGGGGTTCGGTGTAGCCCTTACGCTGTCGAACATCATGTATTGCTTCGTGGGTGTGCTCCTGGGCACGCTCATCGGTGTGCTCCCGGGCATCGGACCGATCGCAACGATCTCGATGCTGCTGCCGGCGACATTCGTGCTGCCGCCGGTTTCGGCGCTCATCATGCTGGCGGGCATCTATTACGGTGCGCAGTATGGCGGATCGACCACCGCGATCCTGGTGAACCTGCCTGGTGAGGTCTCATCGGTGGTCACTTGCCTCGACGGCTACCAGATGGCGCGGCAGGGCAACGCCGGCAAGGCGCTGGGTGTCGCCGCGCTCGGTTCGTTCTTCGCCGGCTCGGTCGCCACCTTCCTGATCGCCGGTTTCGCCCCGCCGCTCGCCGAGCTGGCATTGAAGTTCGGCCCCGCCGACTACTTCTCGCTGATGGTGCTGGGCCTGATTGCCGCAGTCGTGCTGGCGCACGGCTCGCTCATCAAGGCGGTGGCGATGATCGTGCTGGGCCTGTTGATCGGGCTGATCGGCACCGACGTGAACTCGGGCGTGGCGCGCTACAGTTTCGGCCTGCCGGAGCTGATCGACGGCATCGGCATCGGCACCATCGCCATGGGCACCTTCGGATTCTCGGAGATCATCCGCAACCTCGAAACCGGTGAGGCGGATCGCGAGGTATTCACCAAGAACATCACCGGCCTGCTCCCCAACTGGTCGGACATCAAGCAGGCGACGTTCCCGGTGTTCCGCGGCACGGCGCTGGGATCGATGCTCGGCATCCTTCCGGGCGGCGGACCGACGCTCGCCGCGTTCTCCGCCTACACGCTGGAGAAGAAGCTCGCCAAGGATCCGTCGCGCTTCGGCAAGGGCGCAATCGAGGGCGTGGCCGCGCCGGAGAGCGCCAACAACGCCGCCGCGCAAACCTCGTTCATTCCGCTTCTTACGCTCGGCATCCCGTCGAACCCGACCATGGCGCTGATGATCGGCGCCATGATCATCCACGGCATCCAGCCGGGCCCGCAGATCATGACCGCGAGGCCCGACCTCTTCTGGGGGATGATCGCCTCGATGTGGGTGGGCAACTTCCTGCTGGTGGTGCTCAACCTGCCGCTCATCGGGATGTGGGTGAAACTGCTCACCCTGAAGTACGACTACCTCTTCCCCGCGATCCTGATCTTCTGCTGCATCGGCGTGTATTCGATCAGCAACGCGTCCTACGATGTGCTGATGGCGGCCCTCTTCGGCTTCATCGGCTACTCGTTCATCAAGCTTGAGGTGGAGCCGGCGCCATTGCTGCTGGGCTTCGTGCTCGGGCCGATGATGGAGGAGAACTTGCGACGCGCGCTGCTGCTCTCGCGTGGCGACCCGGTGGTCTTCGTCACGCGCCCGATCAGTCTCACGCTGCTGGTGATTTCCGCCGCGCTGATCCTGATCGTGGTTTCGCCCTCGATTGCGAAGAAGCGGGAAGAGGCTTTCCAGGAGTAGCGTTACGCTTCGCTGAAGCCTTTGACCTAGTCTTTAAGAAGATCCACCAAGCCGGAGAGATCGGCAAAAATCGCGTCAGGCCGCACGCCCAGGCGCTCGACCGGTGCCTTGCGGCGGTTGATCCAGAAAGTCTGGAAGCCGAAGGTCTTGGCGCCGGCGGCGTCCCAGCCATTGGAGGAAACGAAACCCATCAGCGCGCGCGGCACGCCGAGCTGGTCCTCCACCAGCCGATAGACCGAGGGTGCGGGCTTGAAGATCTTTGCCGAATGCACGCTGATGACCCCGCCGCGGAAGCGTTCGGCCAGCCCGTTGTGCGCGACGACGGCTTCGAGCATCTCGGGATGACCGTTGGAGAGGATCGCCAGCGGGCGGCGCTTAGCCAGCTCCTCGAGTGCGGGCGCCACTTCGGGAAACATGGCGAGCTTGCGGTATTCGTCCAGCAGCGCTCGCCGGTCGGCCTCCGCCGCCTCGATGCCGAGGGATTCGAACGTCCACTCGAGCGAGGCGAGTGTCACGCAGTTGAAATCCTCGTAGCGGTCCATCAGGCTGCGCAGCCACGTGTATTCAAGTTGCTTGGTGCGCCATGCGGCGGAAAGGGCAGCGCCTTTGCCCGGATAAAGCGATTCCGCCAGTCGTGTAACCGAGTGCACGTCGAAGAGCGTGCCGTACGCGTCGAACACCAGAGCTGATATTTCCCGGGACATATGTTCCTCTTTTCCCCGATGCTACCATTGGCGCTGCCCCGCTCTCCTGGAAATCGCGCCATGCCGCTACGCCTCGCAGCATGCATCGTCTTCTCGCTCGCTGCGTCGCTCGCGCACGCGCAGTGGCCCTCGAAGCCGATCAAGATGGTGGTGCCGTTCCCCGCGGGAGGTCCCACCGACGTCATCACGCGATCGCTCGCCGACAAGCTTGCGACCGCGCTTGGCGTGCCGGTGGTGGTGGACAACAAGCCGGGCGCGGGCGGCTCCATCGGTTCGGACTTCGCCGCCAAGAGTGCGCCGGACGGATACACGCTGCTGATGGCCACGGGCAGCACGCATTCGGTCGGCCCCTACCTGCAGAAGCTGCCGTACGACCCGGTGCGTGATTTCGTGCCGATCGTCTACGTGGGCTACGCGACCAACATCATGCTGATCTCGCCCAAGGTGCCGGCGAAAACCGTTGCGGAGTTCATCGCGCTGGCGAAGAAGGAGCCGGGCAAATACAACTATTCCAGCAGCGGCGTCGGCAGCGTCGCCCACCTGACGAGCGAGATGTTCGCGGCGCAGGCCGGCATCAAGCTCACGCACGTGCCGTACAAGGGCACGCAGCTTTCCATCCCGGACCTGGTACAGGGCAACGTCGCGATCCTGTTCGACAACGTGATGACATCCAAGCCGCATGTCGAGAGTGGACGGCTGAACGCGCTCGGCATCTCGTCGCTCCAGCGCTCGGACGTGGTCCCGGGGATTCCCACCATCGACGAGTCGGGCCTGAAGGGCTTCGATAGCTGGAACTATTTCGGCATCTTCGGGCCCGCCGGCACGCCGCGCGCGGTGACGGAGCGAATCAACAACGAGATGAACCGCATCCTCGGCGACCCCGTGATCAAGGAGCGCTTCCGCACGTTCGGCTTCGAGATCAAGGGGGGCACGCCGGGAGAATTTGCCGCGGTCATCGCCGAGGAATCCGCGAAGTGGTCGAAGGTGATCCGCGACGCCAACGTGAAAGCGGAGTGACGATGTTCAACTGGAACTTCCCCTATCCCTCCCAGCGCATGCCGGTGCTGGCGAAAAACGTCGTCGCCACCTCGCAGCCGCTCGCCGCGCAAGCGGGCCTCGCGATGCTCGCCAAGGGCGGCAATGCCGTCGACGCGGGCCTGGCCGCGGCGATCACCCTCACCGTTGTCGAGCCGACTTCGAACGGCATCGGTTCCGATGCGTTCGCGATCCTCTGGGACGGCCAACGGCTGGTGGGCCTGAATGCCTCCGGACGATCACCGGCGGGATGGACGCCCGCAAGGTTTGCGGGCAAGAAAGCCATGCCGACGCTGGGCTGGGATTCGGTGACGGTGCCGGGCTGCGTGTCCGCCTGGGTCACGCTGTCGAAGCGCTACGGCAAGCTGCCCTTCGGCGACCTCTTCGAAGCCGCGATCCGCTACGCGCGCGAAAGCTACATGGTCTCGCCGATCACGGCCGCCAGCTGGGCCAACCAGGCGGTGAGCCTCAAGGGCTTCTCGGAATTCTCCTGGACCTTCCTGCCGAAGGACCGCGCACCACATCCAGGTGAGCGCTTCTACTGCCCGCAGCAGGCCGAGACGCTGGAGGAAATCGCCTCCACGGGTGGAGAAAGTTTCTATCGTGGCGCGCTGGCCCAGCGCATCGCGCTTGCCAGCCGTTCCGACGACGGAGCGATGACGGAGGACGACCTCGCCACGCACCGCAACGACTGGGTCGATCCGATCTCGGTCGAGTATCGCGGCTACGAGCTGCACGAGATCCCGCCGAACGGACAGGGCATCGCCGCACTCCTGGCCCTCGGCATCCTGCGCAACTTCGACGTGAGCTCGTTCCCGGTGGATTCGGCGGACAGCCTGCACCTGCAGATCGAGGCGATGAAGCTGGCTTTCGCCGATACCTGGGGGCATGTCTCCGATCCCGCGACGATGAACCTCACCACGGCGCAGATGCTGGACTCGGCCTACCTCGCGGAGCGCGCGAAGCTCATCGACATGAAGCGCGCGCAGCAACCAAAGACCGGCCACATCCCGAAGGGCGGGGGCACCGTGTACCTCACGACGGCCGACGAGAAGGGCATGATGTTCTCGTACATCCAGTCCAACTACATGGGCTTCGGCTCCGGCGTGGTGGTGCCGGGCACGGGCATCAGCCTGCAGAACCGCGGTGCGGGCTTCACGCTGGAGTCAGGTCACCCGAACGAAGTCGGCCCGCGCACGCGCCCGTTCCAGACGATCATCCCCGGCTTCCTCACGCGCAACGGGCAACCGGTGATGAGCTTCGGCGTGATGGGCGGCAACATGCAGCCGCAGGGCCATATCCAGATGATCATCCGGCTGGTCGACTACATGCAGAACCCGCAAGCCTGCTCGGATGCGCCGCGCTGGATCGTGAACAACGACTTCAGCGTGAGCGTCGAGGATTCGGTTTCGTCGTCAGTCAAGGAAGAGCTCACGCGCCGCGGGCACCGCATCGTGCCTTCAGATCGGCCGATGTTCGGCTATGGCGGAGCGCAGCTGATCCATCGCCTCGATGACGGCTATTGCGGGGCGTCGGACCACCGCAAGGACGGCGGGGCGATCGGCTTCTAGGCGCCGCGCGGGAAAGAAAAGCGCCGCGGCGGTTGCCCGGCGCGGCGCGGATGTGATTGCAGCCGGCTCAGGTGCCTTTGTTCTGCGCGCAGTCCCACTTGAAGATCACGGGATCGCCGAGCGATCCCTTGGCGCTCTGGGGCTGGTACTTGAACGTGAAGACCTGGGCGTTCAGGACCAGCTTTTCGAAGATGCGGTTGGGGTCCTTCTCGTCGGTCTGGCTGAGCTCCGTGACGAACACGTTATCCATGCTGATGGTGTAGTAGTCGCTCGCAGCTCGTCCTGTCGAATCGGTGACTCCGAACGAGACCACGGCGGTGTCGAAGTACTCGCCGGTTGCCACGCCTTTGAGCAGCAGCGGGCTCGACTTGTCGATGTTCTTCATCATCGTGACCGGGCCGCACTGCACCTTGCCGACGCCTGCGCCTCCGAAGCCGCCCTCGAAGGGGCTGATCCACGACTGCGTGAAGGAGAGGATCTCGATCTGGTCCTTGTGCTTGACGTCGACCGACTCGCCCTTGATGTCCCCGAGCTTGAGGTACGTCGCCGCGAGCGCGGGTGCCGGCACCACGACCATCGCGGTGGCCGCAACTGCTAGGGCGCCCTGCAAAAGCGGACGCCTGAATCTGCCGTCCACTGCCTTGCTTTTCGGGTCTGGCATTTGTTGCTCCCCCTGTATGACCGGTCCGCGGGTCCGCGAACCCGAGAGTTATACTAGGCCTATCAGTTGCGGGCTTCAACGCAATCTTCCGCCTGGTATCTCCGCGCCAATACTTGACACTTGACTGCATACGACGAGGTTCCCTACGCCGGGCGTCCCTACCCCGACGCACATCCGGAGCGCATGGCGACGATGGCGTCGCTCTTCGGGATCCAGGCGCCGCCGATCGAGCGCTGCCGGGTGCTGGAAGTCGCCTGCGGCGACGCGGCCAACCTCATTCCGATGGCGTACGCCTTCCCGCAAAGCGAGTTCGTCGGTTTCGACATCGCAGCGCAGCCGGTCGAGGCCGGCCGGCGCCTCGCCCAGCGCATCGGGCTCGCCAATATTTCCCTTTCGCAGCTGGACCTGGCGAATTTTCCCGCCGATGCGGGTGTTTTCGACTACATCATCGCGCACGGCCTGTATTCGTGGGTTCCTGCCGCGATCCGCGACCAGCTGCTCGCGCTGATCGGGCGCCACCTTTCGGCGAGCGGTGTCGCGTTCGTGAGCTACAACGTCTTTCCCGGCTGCCACGTGCGCCGCATGGTTTGGGAGATGCTGCGCTTCCATACCGATGCGCTGGCCGATCCTGCCGAGCGCATCGCGGAGGCGCAGGCGCTCGCGCGGTTGATCGCCGAGGGGCGGACGACGCACGACGCGTATACCACCCTCATGAAGGAGGAGCTGGCGCGCATCTCGTCACGGGAGGCGGGCTTCATCTTCCATGACGACCTGGCGGAGGTGAACGATCCCTGTTACTTCCACGAGTTCGTCGCGCACGCGGAGCGGCACGGCCTGCAATTTCTCTGCGAAGCCGAACTGGTCGCCACGGCATACACGGGGCTTTCGGCCGAGGCCCGCTGCGTGCTCGATGCGCTGGAGCCGCTGGCTCGCGAGCAATACCTCGATTTCGCCAAGTGCCGGCGTTTCCGCCAGACGCTGCTGTGCCGCGCGGACGTCGCGGTGGAGCGCGGGCGCGAGGATGAAAACGCAGCGCGGCTGCTGTTCCTGCCGCGGCGCCCGGGTCTGTCCGGTGAGGCGGCAGCGGTGGCGCCGCCCCTGCCCGAGGAAGCGCTGCCGCGCGCGATCCTCGAAGCGCTCGATGCCACGGCGCCCGATGCCCTCTCGATCGACGATTTCGCCCGGCACATCCCGGGCGCGGACCGCTCCCAGCTGCCGCGCTATTGCCTTGCCGCGGCGCGGGCCGGGGCGGCGCAGGTGCACCTCCACGCCCCGGACCTTGGAACGACGCTCGCGGCGCGCCCCATCGCGAGCGCGGTGGCGCGCGCCCAGATCGAGCAGGGCAGCACCGTTACCAACCTGCGCCATGCCACGGTGAACGTCGACGACGCCCTGGCCCTCCGGATGCTCGCGCTCCTTGATGGGACGCGCGATGTCGCGGCGCTCGCCACGGCTCTGGGCGAGCCGGCCGACGCGCTCGAGGCCCGGCTGCAGCACCTCGCGCGGCTCGCGCTCATTCTCTAGGCCTCGCGCTGGCGCTTCGCTTTGGTCTTAGTCAGTCGCCTTCCTGCGCCAGCATTTCTTCAGCGGCCGGCGCGTGAGCCAGCTTCTCCTTCACCTTGCGCCCGAGCGTATCGAAGTAGGTGAAGAGCACCGGCACCACCACCAGCGTGAGCGCGGTCGAGGTGATGATCCCGCCGATCACGGCATGCGCCATCGGTGACTGCTGCTCGGAGCCCGCTCCCAGCGCCAGTGCCAGCGGCAACATCCCGAAAACCATCGCCGCGGTGGTCATGAGGATGGGCCGCAGGCGCACCTGGCCGGCGTCGAGGATGGCGGTGTAGCGGTCCTTGCCTTCGCGGATGCCCTGGTTGGTGAAGTCCACCAGCAGGATTGCGTTCTTGGTGACGAGGCCCATCAGCATGATGAAACCGATCACCGAGAAGATGTTGAGCGTGGTGCCGAAGATCATCAGCGCGAGGAACACGCCGATGAGCGAAAGCGGCAGCGAGGCCATGATCGCCAGCGGCTGCAGGAAGCTGCCGAACTGCGATGCCAGCACCAGGTAGATGAAGATGACGGCGATGCCGAGCGCGATCAGCGCGTATTTGCCCGACTCCTGCATCATCTCGCCATCACCACCCTGGGCGAAGCGGTAGCCGGGTGGCAGCGCGGTTGAATCCAGGATCTTGCGCACCTCGGTCAATATCTCCCCGGACTTGGCATCGCTGCCGACGCCGCCCCAGATCTGGATCTGGCGCTGCAGGTTGCGCCGCTCGATGGTGCGCTCCGACAGCGACGGCTTGAACTCCGCCACCTGGCGCAGCGGCACCATGCGCGGCGTCGCGTCCGCGTTGAACGAATAGCTGGCAACGTAGATCTTGTCGAGGTCGGCGATGCCGGTGCGTTCGTCGCGCGGCAGGCGGATCAGGATCTGGTGGTTCTCGCCATCCGGACCCTCCCACTGGCCCGCGAGTTCGCCACCGATCATCGCGCGCGTAGTCGCCGCGATCTGCTGCATCGAGACCCCCATGTCACTTGCGAGCTCGCGGTTCACCACGATGTCGAGCGCCGGGCTGGTGGGCTTGAAGCTGCTCTCCACGTCCACCGTGCCCTTCACCTTCCTGATCCTGCCGATCACCTCCTGCGAGATGCGGTCGAGCTCCTTGATGTCCGAGCCCTGGACGAAGATGCGGATCGGACGGTTCCAGCCGATGTTCACCTCCAGGCCGGCGATGCGCTTCAGCCGGTCGCGGAAGGCATCGTCCACCTGCTTCTGGCTGCGCTTGCGCTTGTCCTTTTCGACCAGCTGGATCTCGAACCAGGCGGAGTTGCGCCACACGCTTTTCGACAACCGCTTGATCTCGGGGAAGTCCTTGAGCGCAGCCTCGACCTGCTCTGCCTTCGAGGTTGTGTACGCAAGCGAGGAGCCCACCGGGGTCTGGATGCGCAAGCTGGTCCAGGCTTCGTCGGTCTCCGGCACGAACTCGCTCTTGACCGCACCTGCTGCCAGCAGCCCGAAAGCGCACACCAGCGTGAAGAAGGCCATCCACAGCACGATGCCGCGATTGCGGATCGACGCACGCACGAAGCGGCGTTCGCGCAGGGAGAACGACGGCAGCCAGAGCTTGCGTGCCTCCGGCTTGAAGGCCCAGCGCAGGATCGCGTCGTACTTCGCGTGCAGCCAGTCCATGAAACGCGTCTGCTGGCGCAGCACCCATCCGAGCGGACCGCGTTCCATCCACTTCGACGGCGGGTCGCGCCATACGGAGGAGAGCATCGGATCGAGCGTGAACGAGACGAACAGCGACACCATCACCGCGACCACGACGGTGATGCCGAACTGGTAGAAGAACTTGCCGATGATGCCGCCCATGAAAGCCACCGGCACGAACACCGCCACGATGGTGAAGGTGGTCGCCATCACGGCGAGGCCGATCTCCTGCGTGGCCTCGAGCGCGGCCTGCCGATGGGTCTTGCCCATCTTGAGGTGGCGGACGATGTTCTCGCGTACCACGATGGCGTCGTCGATCAGCACGCCGATCGACAGCGACAGCGCAAGGAGCGTGATGAAGTTGATGGTGAAGCCGAACGCGTTCATCGCGATGAAGGTCGCGAACACCGAGATCGGCAGCGTGAGGCCGGTGATCACGGTCGAGCGCCACGAGTGCAGGAAGAGGAACACGATCAGCACCGTGAGCAACGCGCCCTCGATGATCGTGTGCCGCACGTTGTTGACGGAATCACGAATGAATTCCGAGCGGTCGTTGGTGATTTCCAGCGCCACGTCAGCGGGCAGCGATTTCTTCAGCTCCACGATCTGCCGGCGGATCGCCTGCGCCATCTCGATGGTGTTGGCGCCGCGTGTCTTGCGAATCTGGATCGATACGCCGCGCTTGCCGTCCACCGTTGCGAGTGAATTCTCCTCGCGCTGCGTGTCGCGCACCTCAGCCAACTGGCCGAGCGTCACGGCGCTGGTATTGGCGCCGCTGCCACGCCGCGCCACGATGATGCGTTCGAAGTCCTGCACGTTGCGGATCTTGCCCTGCACGCGGACCACGCGCTCCATCTTGTCGGAGATGAGCGAACCGGCGGGTGCGTCCTGGTTCTCCACGCGCACGGCGGCGATGATCTGGTCGATGCCCACGCCGTAGGCGGCCATCATCTCGGGCTTGAGGCGGATGGCGAGCTCGCGTTGCACCGAGCCGTTCACCTCGATGTTGCCGACGCCCGGGGCGCCTTGCAGGCGCTTGGCCACCAGCAGTTCGGCCAGGTCGGAGACCTCGCGCAGGCTGCGTACGTCCGATTGCATCGTGAGGTAGATGACGGGCTGGTCGTTGTCGTTGTCCGCCCGCGAGACAGTGGGTTCACCGACGTCGCGGTTGAATCCACGGCGCGCTTCGGCCACCTTGTCGCGCACGTCCTGGATCGCGGTCTTGATGTCGACGTTGAGTTCGAACTCCGCCACCACCCACGAGTAGCCAAGCTGCGAGCCCGAGCGGATGTTGCGGATGCCGCTCACGGTATTGACCGCTTCCTCGATCTGGCGCGTGACTTCCTGCTCCACCGCCTCGGCCGAAGCCCCGGGATAGGGCGTGCGCACAACCGCCACGGGAATGCTGATGTCGGGCATCTGCTCGATCGACAGGCGCTGGTAGGAAAACAGGCCGAGCACCATGATCGCGGCCATCACCATGGTCGCGAAAACCGGGTTGTTGATCGAGACGCGCGTGAACCACATGTCAGGACGCCTTCGCCGGGGCGACCGCGGAAGCACCCTTCACGATCGCCGTGGCGCCGGCCTTGAGCCCGTCGGCCTTCACGATGATCACGGGCACGTTGCGTTCGAGGCCTTCCTTCACCACCACTACGCCACGCTCGACGTTGCGGGTGCCGGTGACGACCGAGCGGCGCTCGACCTTGCCGTTTTTCACCACATGCACGAACGATTGCCCGCCTTCTTCCAGCAGCGCGGTGAGCGGGATCACGTCGACCTCGGTCCCCGTGTTGGTTGCGAGCACGCCGTTGGCGAACATGCCGCCCTTGAGCGATGCGTCCGCGTTCGGGATCGTCACGAACACCATGATCGAGCGCGAACCGGCCTCGGCCGAGGGATTGACGCGCTCGACCTTGCCGCTGAACTTGCGGCTGGGAAATCCGTCGACCGTGAAGAGGATCTCCTGGCCCACTTTCACGAAGGGAATCTCGCTCACCGGGATCGGCGCCTCCAGCTCCATGCGCGCGAGGTCGACGATCTGCACCACGGGCATGTCGCCGCTCACCTTGTCGCCGACGTTGACCCAGCGCTTGGCGACGATGCCGCCGAAGGGCGAGCGGATCGATGCATCGGCAAGCGCGCGCCGCGCGATGGCCGCCTGCGCCTCGGCGCTCTGCATGTTGGCTTCCGCCACCTGCACGGTGTTGATCACGCTGTCGTAGGCGTTCTGCGAGATGAACGACTTTTCGAGCAGCGCCTTGTTGTTGCCCTGGTTCTTGCGCGCGAGGTCGAGGCGGGCGCGTGCTTCGGCCACGGCGGCCGCCTGCGCGTCATATCGAGCCTTGAGGTCGGCGGTGTCGAGCGTGATGAGCGGCATGCCGGCAGCGATGCGGTCACCCTCCTGCACGTGGATGCGCGCGACTTCGGCGGGAACCTTGGAGCGCACGGTGGCCTGCAGCACGGGCTTCATCGACCCCGAGACGGGGATCTGGCGGCCCAGAGGGACACGCTCCAATTGCGCCAGGTCGCCGGCGGCGAACTCGAACACCTTGTCGCCGTCCTTCTTGTCCGGTTCCTTGTTCGCCTGGCTGGCGCGAAGGCCGACGAACGATCCGGCAACGGCAAGGAGCACGACACCAATGATCGCCGGTTTCGCGTAGCGGTTTGCCTTCTTCATTTCCATGGCGGACTTTCAGGCGTCTCGCGAAGGCCCGGGTCGGGCCGCGCTCTTGTCCGGTTGGATGCCGGGAGGGAGCGTTCTGGATTCGGACGGCGAAGCGAAGTGGCCGGATTATACGCCCGGGGTTTTGCCGGACTCGTCACTGAAAGTTGCGGCAATCGAAGGCGTGCGCGGGATGCGGGCCGAGTCCCAGGCGGCAAGCGCCTGGTCCAGCATTTGAGCCGGCTGCGCGGGGTCCACTGGCGCCTGGCCGAGGAACTCCAGCGCGGCCGCAATCCACTTGGCGGCGCTATCGACTGCGATGGGCCGGGCGAGCGTCTGTTTCGAAAGTTTCTCGCCACACGCATTCACCGCAACGGGAACATGCAGGTATCGCGGCGTGCAGAACCCGAGCGCACGTTGCAGCGCGATCTGCCGCGGCGTGGACCAAAGCAGGTCGGCGCCGCGAACCACGTCGGTGATGGCCTGGTCGGCGTCGTCGACCACCACGGCGAGCTGGTACGCATGCAGTCCATCGCGCCGCCTGAGGATGAAATCGCCGATGTCCAGCTCGACGCTGTGGCCAACGCGACCCTGCACCCGGTCGTTGAATTCGATCACGTCGGCATGCGTCCGGAAACGCTCCGGGATATCGGCCCCGAAGGCCAGACCGAGCTCGCGGCAGGTGCCTGGGTAGATCGCACCCTCGATTCCGGGCGTGCCCGAGTCGGCGACTTCCTTGCGTGAACACCTGCATGCATAGGTGTGATGCGCACCTCGAAGCTGCTCCAGCACTTCCTGGTATCGCTGCGTGCGTTGCGATTGCCGCATGATTTCGTCGTCCCACTCGAGGCCCAGTCCTTCGAGCGTACGCACGATCCCATCCGCCGCGCCGGGAACGGTGCGAGTGGTGTCAACATCCTCGATTCGCAACAGCCAGCGCCCGCCGGCCGCTCGCGCATCGAGCCAGCCGGCCAGTCCCGCCACCAGCGACCCGAAATGCAGCGGGCCCGTGGGGGAAGGCGCGAAACGTCCGACGTACGGCGCCGTCACGACAACAGCTCCGCGGCGACCAGCGGATCCTCGAGGCGCTTCACGAACCACTTCAGCGCCTTGCCTTCCTGCGCCGGCCGCCAGGCCACTAGAACATCGACGGCCACGCGCGCACCTGCTACCTGGAGGATGCTCAGGCGTCCGGCCGCGGCCTCGCGCTCGGCGATCCACTTCGGCAGGAATCCGACGCCGAGTCCCGCGACCTGCGCGGCGGCCTTGGCTTCCATGGTGGGCACGGTGAGCGTGTCCTGCCCGGAAAGCAGGCCGACGGTGCGCGGAGCGAGCAGGCGCGAGCTGTCGGCCACGCTCACTGCGCGATGGCGGTGGATGGTGGCGTCCGTGAGCGGCATGGGCGCTTCATTAATCGGGTGAAACGGCGCGGCGGCAAAAACCATCTCGATACGCCCGATCACTCGCGTGGCGTAACTGCGGCCAGCGGGTGCATCGCCGGAGGCGCCAATCGCCAGGTCCGCGCGCCCGGAGGCAAGCGCGTCCCAGGTGCCGCCGAGGACCTCCACCGACAATCGCAGCCGCGTACCGGTGGCCTGGGCATAGAACTCCTCGGTCACCCCGTAAAGCCGGTCGATGCCGATGATGGTGTCGACTGCGATCCGCAGCTCCGACTCCCATCCCTTGGCCACCTGCTGGACACGGCACTCGAGGTCGGCGGCCGCGCGCAGCAGCTCACGCCCCTCGCCCAGCAACGCCCGTCCGGCATCGGTCAGGACCGCCCGATGGCCGCTGCGATCGAACAGCTCGACGCGCAGAGCCTCTTCCAGCTGCTTGATGGAGTAAGTGATCGCTGACGGGACGCGATGCAGCTCGGAGGCGGCGGCAGCGAAGGAGCCATTGCGATCGATGGCGTCGAGGACGGCGATGGAATCGAGGGACAAACTCATATTCAATAAATTCGAATGATAATACGAAAATTATTCGCTTTCTTTCAAAAAACATCAGACCCATCATATCTTTCATCAACGAACAACAATGAAAGAAAATGCCATGAACGACCTCCGCCGCAGCCAGGAACGGGGCCATGCGCAGCACGGTTGGCTGGACTCCTTCCACAGCTTCTCGTTTGCCGACTACCACGACCCCGCGCACATGGGGTATGGCGCCCTGCGCGTGATCAACGAAGACCGGGTCCAGCCGGGCCGCGGCTTTGGCACCCACGGGCACCGCGACATGGAGATCATCAGCTACGTGCTCGACGGCGCCCTGGCGCACAAGGACTCGATGGGCAATGGCTCCGTGATCCGCCCAGGTGATGTCCAGCGCATGAGCGCGGGCACCGGCGTGCAGCACAGCGAATACAACGCCTCCGACCGCGACCCGGTCCATTTCCTGCAGATCTGGATCGAGCCGAGCGAAACGGGCGCCGCCCCTGGTTATGAAGAGAAGCGCTTCGACGAGGCTGCGAAGCGCGGCAAGCTGCGCCTCATCGCGTCCCCGGACGGACGCGAGGGTTCGGTCACCATCCGACAGGACGCCAACCTTTATGCGGCGCTGGTTGACGGAACAGAAAGCGTGGCGTTCGCCCAGAAGGCGGGCCGCCGTACCTACGTGCACGTGATTCGTGGCGAAGTGGAAGTCAATGGCCAGCCGCTCGCAGGGGGTGACGCCTTGAAGATCACGGGTGAAGCGCGCATCGACATCGAGCACGGCAAGGGTGCCGAAGTGCTGCTCTTCGACCTCACCTGAAAACCTGACCACACCAGGAGAACAACATGATCCAGAACAACGTGAATGCCATCGCACTCGTCGGCCGCATCCTCATCGCGCTGCTGTTCGTGATTTCCGGCTTCGGCAAGATCGCCGGCTTCGCCGGCGTTGCCGGCTATATCGGCTCCAAGGGCTTGCCGATGCCGCAGGTGCTGGCGGCACTCACCATCGCGCTCGAGCTGGGCGGCGGCATCCTGCTGATTGCCGGCTACAAGGTACGCTGGGTCGCCATCGCATTTTTCCTCTGGCTCATCCCGACGACCTTCCTGTTCCATGCCTTCTGGAGCGTGCCGGCCGCGGAGATGCAGAACCAGATGAACAACTTCCTCAAGAATGTCTCGATCATGGGCGCGATGTTGTACCTCGCGGCCTTCGGTCCGGGCGCCTTCAGCGTGGAGAAAAAATGACCACAACCGTTGCTGATCGCACCACCACCACCCGCGCGGTCGAGCGGGTGGTGCAGTCGCAAATCGCTCCCGTCGGCACCTTTACCGTGCGGCGCGCGCTGCCGGATCGTCAGCGCCACTCGGTGGGACCGTGGGTTTTCCTGGACCATTTCGGACCGTTCCGCGTGACGCCCGGCCACGATGGCGTGGGGCCGCATCCGCACGCCGGCATCGAGACGGTCACCTACCTGCTCTCGGGGCGGCAGCAGCATCGTGATTCCGCCGGCCACACGGGAATCGTCGATGCGGGTGGCGCCCAGTGGATGACCGCGGGCCGCGGCATCATCCATGCGGAAACGCCGATGCCGCTGACGGAAGAGGAACACACGGTGCACGGCATCCAGCTGTGGACGTCGCTGCCGCGTGCGAAGAAGCTCACCGAGCCGCGTTACCAGAACCTCACAGCCGAGACCGTGGCGGTATCCAAGCGCCAGGGCGCAACCATTCGCGTCGTGGGGGGAACGTTCGCCGGCGTGACCGGGCCTGGCGAGGCGCTGATGCCCTTGCTGGTCGCGCACGTGACGCTCGAGCGCGGTGCTTCGTTCGAGGAGAACGTGCCTGCGGACTTCGAGATGGCGGCCTATGTGATCGAGGGTGAGGGACGGTTCGCGGATCAGGCGGCAATTGCCGGCCAGCTCGCGATCTACGCGCAAGGCGAAGGCGCGATTGCCTTCACCAACAGCGCCGACAAGGCGCTCGAGGTGCTGGTCATCGGTGGAACGCCGGCGGAAGGTCCGCTCGTCTTCCACGGTCCCTTCGTGATGAACAACGTGGAACAGGTGCGCGCGGCGGAAGTGGCTTATCGCACCGGCCGCATGGGCGCACTTTCGGAAAGCTGACCCATGGCCGCACGCATCCTGGTCTTCTCCGGCAGCGCCCGCAAGGCGTCCCTCAACAAGAAGCTGGCGCGCGTGGCGGCCGATGCCGCTCGCGCAGCCGGCGGCGAGGTCACCTGCATCGACCTCGACGATTATCCGATGCCGATCTACCACGGCGACCTCGAAGCTCGCGAAGGCATGCCGGAAAGCGCGCTCAAGCTGCGCGATCTTTTCATCGCGCATGACGCGCTGCTGATCTCGTCGCCGGAGAACAACCAGTCGATCACGGCGTTGCTCAAGAACACGCTCGACTGGCTCTCGCGCGACATCGGCGACGGCAAGGGCCGCAACAACGGCCTGGCGCCCTATCGCGGCAAGGTGGCCGGCATCATGAACGCGACGCCGGGGCCCTATGGCGGCGTGCGCCACCTGTACCACTTGCGGCAGGTGCTGTCGGGGCTGCAGGTGATCGTGTTGCCCAACCAGGTGCAGTTGGCCCGGGCGGACCAGGCATTCGATGCCGAAGGGCGCCTTGCGGACGAACGCATGGCGAAGGCGGTCCACACGCTGGCGAAATCGCTGGTGGAAGTCGCGGGTAAAATCGGCTTGACCGAATAGCCCGGCCCTATCGCTTCCATCGGAATTTCCGATTGGCGCGCGCAACGGCAATCGTTCAAGCTAACCAACCCTCATATGGAGCGTGTAACCATGGCCAAGACCAGGAACACCAGGACCGCCAAGTCCGTGGTGATCGACATCGGCATCTCGGAGAAGGATCGCCAGAAGATCGCCGAGGGGCTTTCGCGCCTGCTCGCGGACAACTACACGCTGTACCTCAAGACCCACAATTTCCACTGGAACGTGAAGGGCCCGATGTTCCAGACGTTGCACCTGATGTTCATGACCCAGTACAACGAGCTCTGGATCGCGCTCGACGAGATCGCGGAGCGCATTCGCGCCCTCGGCTTCCCGGCCCCGGGCACCAATTCGGAATTCGCGCGCCTGACCTCCATTCCGGAAACCGCCGGTGTTCCCGATGCCAAGGAAATGGTGCGGCTGCTGGTCCAGGGCCACGAAGCGGTCGCGAAGACTGCGCGCAGGATTTTCCCGGCCGCCGAGAAGGCAAGCGACGAGCCGACCGCGGACCTGCTTACGCAGCGCTTGCAGGTACATGAGAAAACCGCGTGGATGCTGCGTTCGTTGCTGGAGGCGTAAATGGCAGTTGTCGAGCTCACCAAGGAAAACTTCGAGCAGGTCGTGACCGGTAATTCCACCGTCGTGGTCGACTACTGGGCGCCCTGGTGCGGACCGTGCCGCGGCTTTGCGCCGGTTTTCGACAAGGTGTCGGAACAGCATCCGGACGTGATCTTCGCCAAGGTGAACACCGAGGAGGAGCAGGAGATAGCGGCGCATTTCCAGATCCGCTCGATACCCACGCTGATGGTTTTCCGCGACCAGATCATCGTTTTCTCGCAGCCCGGCGCCATGCCCCAGGGCGCCTTCGAGCAGGTCGTCACCAAGGCCAAGGAGCTCGACATGGAAGAAGTGCGCAAGCAGATCGAGAGCGAGGCGGGCAAGGCCGAGGGAGCCGCGGACACGCCGCCGCCGACGCACTGAAGGGTGTGGCGCTGTTCCCGCATTGCGTGAGCGAGCGCATTCCGGTGGCCTGCCCCTAGGATTGCTGCAGCCGGGTGACGCCTTTCGGCGCCTTGGTGCCGTAGAGCAGCACCACCATCGGCTCGCCGTCTTCCTTCCATGAGGCGACGGAATCACGC
>JBDSMR010000095.1:0-20781 GCA_039915735.1 Usitatibacter sp.
TGGCGCATGCCGGAAGGTCCGCATGGCCGCGGCCTCGCAGGCGTCGATTGCGCGCCGCTTGGCATTCCGACGGAGCGCGAATACGTGGCAATGTATTGCAGGAAGACAGGGCGCGAGGGCATCGCCAACTTCGAGTATTACCTCGCCTTCAACATGTTCCGGCTGGCGGCGATCCTGCAGGGCGTGATGGCACGGGCGCTGCAGGGTAACGCGGCGAGTGCCGATGCACGGGCCGCCGGTGGACGCACACGCGCCATCGCCGAAGAAGGCTGGCGCCAGGTCGAAAGGATTCGCTGATGAATTTCTCGTACTCGCCGAAGACGAAGGAGCTGCAGGCGCGGCTCGTTGCTTTCATGGAGGCCAATGTCTACCCGGCCGAAGCCGCGTACCACGCCGAGGTCGCAGCCAACCGCGCGGCGGGCAATCAGTGGAAGACCACGCAGGCAATCGAGGACCTGAAGAGGAAGGCGAAGGGTGAGGGGCTGTGGAACCTCTTCCATTCGCTCTCCAACACGGACTACGCGCCGCTGTGTGAAATCATGGGCCGCTCCGGGATTGGTCCCGAGTCGTTCAACTGCAGCGCACCGGACACCGGCAACATGGAAGTGCTGCATCGCTACGGCACGCCGGAGCAGAAGGCGCAGTGGCTGGAGCCGCTGATGGCGGGCGAAATCCGCTCCGCCTTCGCGATGACGGAGCCTGCGGTTGCGTCATCCGACGCCACCAACATTGAGGCGCGCATCGAGCGTGACGGCGACAGCTATGTGGTCAACGGCCGCAAGTGGTGGACCACCGGCGCACCGGATCCGCGATGCAAGGTGCTCATCTTCATGGGCAAGACGGATCCGGCCAATACCAACCGCCACAAGCAGCAGTCGATGATCCTGGTGCCGATGGATGCGCCGGGCGTGAAGCTGTTGCGCGCGCTCACCGTCTTTGGTGACGACGACGCGCCGCATGGCCACGGCGAAATCGAATTCACCAACGTGCGCGTGCCGTTGGGCAACATGCTGCTGGGCGAGGGGCGCGGCTTCGAGATCGCGCAGGGCCGTCTCGGTCCCGGACGCATCCACCATTGCATGCGCGTGATCGGCATGGCGGAGCGAGCGTTGGAAATGATGTGTGCGCGCGTGAAGTCGCGCGTCACTTTCGGCAAGCCAGTGGCGCAGCGCACAGTGACGCTCGAGCGCATCGCGAATTCGCGCATCATGATTGACCAGTCGCGCCTGCTGGTGCTCAACGCCGCGTGGATGATGGACACGGTCGGCAACAAGGTGGCGCGCAAGGAAATCGCGATGATCAAGGTGGCTGCGCCCAACATGGCGCTGCAGGTCATCGACTGGGCCATCCAGGCGCACGGCGCCGCGGGTGTCTCCGATGATTTTGCGCTGGCCTCGATGTATGCCAAGGTGCGCACGTTGCGCCTGGCAGACGGGCCCGACGAAGTGCACCGCAACCAGATCGGAGCGCTCGAGCTCTCCCGCCAACCATGAAAGCACTCCTCTGCCGTGAGTTGACCGGTCTCGAATCACTCAAAGTCGAAGTCATGCCGGACTTGAGCCCCGGCGCCGGCGAAGTGGTCATCGATGTAAAGGCTGCGGCAGTCAACTTCCCCGACATCCTGCTGGTGCAGGGCAAGTACCAGTACAAGGCGCCGCTGCCGTTTTCCCCGGGCTTCGAACTCGCTGGAGTGGTGAGCGCGGTGGGCGAGGGCGTGCGGCATGTGAAGGCGGGCGACAAGGTGATGTCGATCGTCAGACACGGCGCCTTCGCGCAACAGGTGCTGGCGCCGGCGCGCACGGTGATGAAGCTGCCGCCGGAAACCAACCTCGAATATGCCGCGGCGTTGATGCTCACCTACGGCACTTCGTACCACGCGCTCAAGGACCGTGGCCAGTTGAAGGCCGGCGAGACGCTGCTGGTGCTGGGCGCGGCGGGCGGCGTGGGGCTTGCTGCCGTCGAACTCGGCAAGTTGATGGGCGCTCGAGTGATTGCCGCTGCCTCGTCGCCGGAGAAACTCGCCATCTGTCGCGAACACGGCGCCACGGAAACCATCAACTACTCGAATGAAGACCTGCGCGAGCGTATCAAGGAAATTACCGCCGGCAAGGGGATCGACGTGGTTTATGACCCGGTCGGCGGCGCGTACACCGAACCCGCATTGCGCAGCCTCGCCTGGAAGGGACGGCTGCTGGTGGTGGGTTTCGCCGCCGGTGAGATCCCGAAGATCCCGCTGAATTTACCGTTGTTGAAAGGCACCAGCATCGTCGGAGTTTTCATGGGCGTGTTCCTCGAGAAGGAGCCGGAGCTTGCGACGGCGAACGCGAAGCAGCTGCTCGACTGGATCAATTCAGGCGACATCACGCCACACATCTCGGGGCGCCATTCGCTGGAGCAGGGCGTGGAGGCCATTCGCACCGTTGCCGAACGCCGTGCGCTCGGCAAGGTCCTGATCATTCCCTAAGTTCGAAGGATTCCACCCATGACAACCCTGCCCGATGACCAACCGGTCCTGCGCATCGTGCCGATGCCCGCGGACACCAACGCACACGGCACCATCTTCGGCGGCTGGGTGATGGCGCAGGTCGACATCGCCGGCAGCATTCCCGCCTGGGATCGCGCCAAGGGCGCGGTCGTCACGGTCGCCGTGAATTCCTTCGTGTTCAGGCAGCCGGTTTTCGTCGGCGATATCGTGAGTTTCTACGCGCGCGTGCTGAAGGTGGGGCGTACGTCGGTCACCGTGGACGTGGAGGTCTACGCGCAGCGCGGCCGCAGCTCCGGCGTACACGAAGTGGTGAAGGTCACGGAAGCACAACTCACCTACGTCGCCGTTGACGAGCAGCGCAAGCCAAGGGCGATGCCGGCGCCCTGAGGTTTCCCTAGCCCGGCAGCAAGTGTTTTGGCAGGTTGATCGTGAACACGCAGCCGGTGCCGGGAACATCGCGTGCGGTCAGGGTGCCGAGGTTGAGCTCCACGGTGCGCCGCGCGATCGAAAGACCCAGGCCAATGCCGCTTCGGTCCGCCCCGGCCTGCGAAAATTTCACGAACATCTTTTCGGTATCGCCTGCGGGCAGTCCACCGCAGTGGTCGGCGACCTCCAGCAGAATCCGATCGCCTTTCACGCGCGCGGTGAGCGCCACTTCCGAGCCGCGATGGGTGAACTTGAAGGCATTGTGCAGCAGGTTGCCGAGCGCGGAGAGCAATAGCTCCCGGTCTGCGTGGACGGCGAGCGAGATGTCGACGGGAGCCACGGACAGCGTGCACCCACGCACACCCGCTTCGAGAGATGCTGAAAGCCCGATCTCCGTAATGAAGTCGGACAACGAGAAGAGGCGGCTGCGCGGGAAAAGGCCCGCGGTAATCCTCACGTCCGTGAGTGAGCGGTCGATGAGGCTCCGCATCTCCACCAGGCTTCGATCAAGGATGGCGCCGGTGGCGCCTTCGATACCGACCTTGCGTTGCTTGATGACGCTCAGGGCCAGCGAGGCGGTGTGCAGCGAGTTGCGCAACTCATGAGCCAGGAAACCGAGCCGCTCGTTCAGCTCCGCTGAATGACGGTCGGACTCGATTGAATCCCGTGTCTGCGAAAACGCGGTGACCGAATCGGCAATTGCATTGTCCAGGCAGAGATTGAGGGTATGGAATTCCTCGACCTCGATGGGCGCCTGCCTTTCGGAGGCGAGCTCGGTGATCGCCTGGCAAAGGTCGCCGTAGTCATGCACCAGCTGGTTGACGGTGAAGCCGTGTTCGAGCAGTTCCTTGCCATGTAGCACGGCCGCCTGCGCGATCAAGCTGTCGGTTCGAGGATCGTGGGGCATATCCAGTTCGGTGTCGTCACGCAGCCTGGAGATGAGTTGTTCGAGGAAAAGCGGCACTCCATGCCCAACGAAATTGGCGCCTTTGTCCGGCGATGTGCGAGCGGCCACCTTCGCCTCGCAGCGATCCACCAGCTCTGCCCTGTTGTCCGAAAGGAATTGATGAAGCATCCGGGTACAGTATCCGAATGCTGCTACCCCCTTGAGAGCAAGCGAATCATTCGCTTGTAGGCGTGCGCCTACGTCGAAGCGCAAATCCAAACGACATACTGGTTGATGAACCCCACACGCGACTCAAGAATCCTGGTTATCAACGTCGGCAGCTCCTCGCTGAAATGGAGTGTTACTCAACTTCCCGCCGGGATCGTGCTTGCCAAGGCCGAGGCGGCGATTGGCAAGGGAGAGGTTGGCCCCCTGGTGGATTCGATTTCCGAAAGCGGTATCGATGCAATCGGCCATCGCGTGGTGCACGGCGGCGAGCAATTCCGCGCCGCCACGCGGATCGATGAAACGATGCTCAGCGCGCTGGAGGCGTTGAGCCCGCTCGCACCGTTGCACAATCCGCCCGCGTTGGAAGGCATCCGCGCCGCGCGTGCGCGCTGGCCAGGCGTGCCGCAGGTGGCAGTGTTCGATACCGCCTTCCATCTGGAGATGCCCGCGCACGCCAGCACTTACGCGGTTCCGGAAACGTGGCGCGCGGCTGGCGTGCGCCGCTACGGCTTCCACGGCACTTCGCACAAATACGTGATGGAGCATGTCGCTGCGACGCTTGGGGTAGCGGCCAGCGGCTTGCGCATCATCAGCTGCCACCTTGGCAACGGTGCCAGCATCTGCGCGATCGAAAATGGACACTCGGTCGACACCTCCATGGGCATGACGCCACTCGAGGGGCTGGTGATGGGCACGCGCAGTGGCGACATCGATCCCGGAATCGTGGCCCATGTGCATCGGACACTCGGCCTTGGCATTGATGAAATCGAACACGCCCTTTATCACGGCAGCGGCCTGGCCGGGCTTTCCGGATTGGGCAAAGACGCGCGGGAGATCGAGGCCGCGGCAGCAAAGGGCGTGGCGCAAGCGCAACTGGCCCTCGAGGTCTACGCGTACCGCGCTCGCAAATATATCGGCGCCTATGCGGCGGCCATGGGCGGCGTCGACGTGCTCGCCTTCACTGGCGGCATCGGCGAGAACTCTGCGGCGATGCGCGCGCGCATCTGCGTGCGATTGGAATTCCTCGGCATTCGCCTCGATCCCCAAGCCAACGAACGGTTGAAGCTCGAAGGATTCGAGCTCGCCGCGATACACGAGGAAAGCGCCGCCACCGGGGTGTTCGTCACCCAGGCGCGCGAGCAATGGATGATTGCCCAGGAGACCGCAAGGCTGCTGGAAACGGAGAAGCTCCATGGATGAACTTTCGCCGGAACTGAAGCTGCTCGACGCCTACTGGCGCGCAGCCAACTATCTTTCCGTGGGCCAGATCTACCTGCGTGATAACGCACTGCTGAAGCGGCCGTTGCGGATCACGGACACCAAGCCGCGGCTGCTGGGCCACTGGGGAACCACGCCCGGCCTGAACTTCGTCTACGCGCACTTGAATCGGCTCATCAAGGCACACGACCTCAACGTGCTTTACGTGACGGGCCCGGGACACGGCGGGCCGGGAATCCTCGCCAATGTCTGGCTCGAGGGAAGTTACAGCGAGTTCTTCCCGCACGTCACGCGTGATGCGGAAGGCATGAAGCGCCTGTTCGCGCAGTTCTCATATCCGGGCGGGGTGCCGAGCCACGCGGCCCCGGAGACACCCGGTTCGATCAACGAAGGGGGCGAGCTGGGTTATTCGCTCTCGCACGCCTACGGCGCAGCCTTCGACAATCCGGACCTGATCGTGGCGTGTGTGATCGGCGATGGAGAAGCCGAGACGGGGCCGCTCGCGGCTTCGTGGCATTCCAACAAATTCCTCGATCCCGTGGGCGACGGCGCGGTGTTGCCGATCCTGCACCTCAATGGCTACAAGATCGCCAATCCCACGGTGCTGGCACGCATCCCGATGGAGGAGCTGAAGAGACTGATGGAAGGTTACGGACACCATCCGATCCTGGTGGAAGGTGACGATCCGGTGCTGGTGCACCAGGCGATGGCGACGGCACTCGACGATGCATTCGTGCAGATTCGTGCCATCCAGCTCAGCGCGCGTGAAGCAGGTGAACCCGCGCAGCGCCCGCGTTGGCCGATGATCATCCTCAAGACGCCCAAGGGATGGACCGGCCCCAAGGAGGTCGACGGCAAGAAAGTCGAGGGGAGTTGGCGTTCGCACCAGGTGCCTTTCGGCGATCTCTCGAATCCCGAGCACCTCAAGCTGCTGGAAGCATGGATGAAGGGCTACCGGCCGGAAGAGCTCTTCGAGGAGGACGGCACGCTTCGCGCGGAGCTCGCGGCTCTCGCACCGGAAGGCGTGCGTCGCATGGGATCCAACCCGCACGCCAATGGCGGCGTATTGCTGAAGGACCTGGAGCTTCCGGATTTCCGCAAGTACGCGGTTGATGTCCCCAGTCCTGGCGCAGTGATGGCCGAAGCCACCCGGGTCGCCGGGACGTTCCTGCGCGATGTGATGGCGGCGAACCAGGCGCACCGCAACTTCCGCGTGGTGGGTCCCGACGAGACCGTATCCAATCGCCTCGGCGCGTTGCTGGAGGTGACCGAGCGCACGTGGGTGGCGGAAGTCGTCGAAGGCGACGATCACCTGGCGCCGGACGGACGCGTGATGGAGATCCTCTCCGAGCACACCTGCGAAGGCTGGCTCGAGGGCTACCTGCTCACCGGGCGCCACGGCTTCTTCTCCTGCTACGAAGCGTTCATCCACATCATCGACTCGATGTTCAACCAGCACGCGAAGTGGCTGAAGGTCTCGCTTGCCATCCCGTGGCGCCGTCCCATCGCTTCTCTCAACATCCTCCTCACCTCGCACGTCTGGCGCCAGGACCACAACGGCTTCTCCCACCAGGATCCGGGGTTCATGGACCATGTGGTCAACAAGAAGGCAGAAGTGGTCCGGGTCTACCTGCCGCCCGATGCCAACACGCTGCTGAGCGTCACCGACCATTGCCTGCGCTCGCGCAACCTCGTGAACGTGATCGTCGCGGGCAAGAACGACCAGCCGCAATGGCTCTCGATGGAGGCGGCGCTCGAGCACTGCAGCACCGGCATCGGCATCTGGGAATGGGCCAGCAATGACGCGGGTGCGGAGCCGGACGTGGTGATGGCCTGCTGCGGCGATGTCCCGACGATCGAGGCACTGGCGGCGGTGACGCTGTTGCGCGCGCTGGCGCCCGCCCTCAAGGTGCGGGTGGTGAACGTGGTGGACCTCATGGCGCTGCAACCGAAGGATGTGCACCCCCACGGTTTGACCGACGCCGATTTCGACCGACTGTTCACGAAGGACAAGCCGGTGATTTTCGCCTTCCACGGCTATCCGGCGCTGGTCCACCGGCTGATCTACCGGCGCACCAACCACGACAACTTCCACGTGCATGGCTACAAGGAGGAGGGCACCACCACCACGCCCTTCGACATGGTGGTGCTGAACGACCTCGACCGCTTCCGCCTGGTGATGGACGTGGCGAAGCGGGTCGAAAACCTTGCGCCGGTGGCCGCGCAGATCACGCAACAGATGCGCGCCAAACACGTGCAGCACCACGCCTACATCGTGGAGCACGGCGTGGACATGCCGGAGATCGTCGACTGGCGCTGGAGCTAGCGCGCCATGGCTCGGGGCCCTATCGACTGGGGCTCGGGCCTAGAACGTGAAGGGATGCTCCACCGGCGAGCCGCGCACCTGGTGCTTCGGGAATTTCCACTTGCCGATGGCGGTTGCCACGCACTTGCCGACAGTGGACTTCGAGAACTCCAGCGTCTCGACGCGCGCGTACAGCACCGATCCATCGGGCTGGATGGCCCAGCGCACGCGCATCTTGCCGCCGATGGCAGGGTCCCTCTTCTTCTGCTCGCGCACGCACTTGTCGATATCGGGCTTGTGCGCGTCGATCACCTTGTGGATGTCGAGCGTCGACAGTTTCTCGAGGACCGGCGGCAGTTGCTTGGCGGCCAGCGCACTGGCGGCCACCAGCATCAGCAGGATCGCGACGATTTTTCTCATGGCCATAAGATAACCCAGGTTCTAGGGCTGTTTGTACTGCGCGATGGCCTCGCCCAATTGCTTGGCGAGCTGCGTGCGCAGGGAGGGAGGGCCGACCACTTCCACTTCGGCGCCGTGCTTGAGGATGTCCATCGAGAGCTCCTTCTCGGATGAATAGGGCACCTCGAGCTGATAGCTGCCGTCCGCAAGCCACTTGGCGCGCTGCTTCGGATGCCATTCTTCCTGCGAGACGTAACGGGCGCGCGCCGGCGTGAAGCGCAGCACCGCCCACTGCACCTTGTTGCCCGAGAAGATGCCGTAGCCGCTGGCGAGCACTTCGTCGAGGCGCGCATCGGAAACGTCCTTCACTTTCGCGTCGACGGGTTCGGCCGCGCGGATGGCGTCGAGCGCGAAGCTGCGGATGTCGTTGCGCAGGTGGCACCACGCATCGAGGTACCAGTTGGCACGGTAGTAGGTGAGGCGCTGGGGCGAAACTTCGCGATCCGTCGTCTCGTCACGCGTGCGATTGAAGTAGGAGATCCTGATGCGCCGGCGCGACAGGAGTGCCGAGGCCAGGAGCGAGAAATGCCGGGGCTCATGCGCGCGGGCGCCGAAGGGGATCACGCGGATGCGGCGACGAACCTCCTCCGCGGAGTGATCGCCCGCCGAGAGCAATGCCGTGAGCCGCGCTTTCAGGGGTTTCAGGTGCGCGCCCAGCAATGACGGCTCGAGCCCTTCGATCAAATGCTCGAGCGTGAGCAGCGCCTGCGCTTCCACAGGACTGAACCACAGGCCCGGCAACTCGTAGCGCGGCCCGGCGACGTTACCCGACTCGAAGCGGTAGCCGTTGGCGTCGCGATCCCAGACGATGGGGGCATTGAGCCGCTCCCGCATGTATTCCAGGTCGCGCTTGAACGTGGCCAGCGAGACGCCCAGCTCTTTGAGGAAGACGTCGATGCCAACTGGCGCCCGGCTCTGCAGCAGGTGGTCGATCTTGTAGAAGCGTTCGGTCCGGTCCATGAGCCAGGTTGTCGCCCCGGCGCAGGCCGGGCCCCAATTTCAGTAGCTCACGTAGTGAGCTTCCTGGCCATTATCGTCCCCTTCATGACCACCCGCCAGCGCCGCGCCGAACAATGCATCGACCTCACCGCTTTCCCAGCCAGCGGCCCGCGCCGTCGCCACGCTCCCACTGGTGGCGGCGGCGCGGTCACCCGCAGCGTGTCGGTGCCCCAGGTTCCGGTCGCGTTCCTCTGGTGGCTGCAAACCCGGGAGAAAACATGAAGGATGGGCTGAAGGACATCGTGGGAAAGCGCATCGCAGGGGTGGTGGTGGCAAATAGCGATCATGACCCCAACCAGCAGGTTTTCCTGGTGTTTGCGGATGGCACCACGTTCGAGTTCTACGGGCGGGACTTCACCTGCTGCGCCGGCCTGGACCGGGCGGCGGGGTTGGCCAGTTACCTCAAGTCCGGTGGTGGCCAGGTGAAGAAAATTTTTCCCGCGGTGGTGGAAGCCGTCAGCGCAAACCAGGGGTTCGACGAGGAACCCGCGGAAGACCCGCCGCTCCTGGAGTTGCTGCAACGTGACCTCGACGCATGGAAGGCGGCTAAAGCGGCTGTGGCCAAGGCAAAAACTGGATCCCCGCCTTCGCGGGGATGACGATGTAGCAGCCGGGAATCCAATTCAAGCCGGCTGGGGTTCAGCCCCCGCGGGGCCTTTCCGCTCCCCAGGTGGCGTCTCATCCATCAGCCACTGCAGCAGGAAGGCCGAGATGCCGATGAAAATCAGCGCGCCCCACGCATAGTTGTAGTTGTGGAAGCGGTCGAACACCAGGCCACCCATCCACGCGCCCAGGAAAGAGCCCACCTGGTGGCTGAAGAACACGATGCCGTAGAGCGTGTTGAAGTGGCCCAGGCCAAAAACGCGCGCGATAATTCCGGTAACCAGCGGCGCTACGCCCAGCCACAGCAGCCCCATGGCAGCGGCAAAGGCCAAGGTGGAGGCCTGGGTGATCGGCGCCACCAGGAACATGCAGATGATCAGCGTGCGCATCAGGTAGATCATCGCCAGAAGCTTGCGCTGGCTGTAGCGCGCGCCAAGGTGGCCGAAAGCGTAGGTGCCGATGGCATTGAAAAGCCCGATAAGCCCCAGCGCCGTCGCGCCCACGCCCGGGGCCACGCCGCAGATCTGCAGGTACGAAGGCAGGTGGGTGGTGATGAACACCAGCTGGAATCCGCAGGCGAAAAACGCCAGCGTCATGAAGAGGAAACCGCGGTGGCCAAGGGCTTCGCGCACCGCCTCGCGCACGTTGGCCTTGGGTGGGAGTGCCTTGGCATCCACCAGCGCCTGCTCGCGGATGGGCAGTGAAAGCAGCGCCATGGAGGCGGCGATGATCGCAAAAGCCACCATCGCCGTTTTCCAGCCGTAACCGTCGATAAGCCCCTGGCCCGTGGGCGCGAGCACCATGGTGCCGAGCGAACCCATCGCTGCCACCAGGCCTACCGTCTGGCTGCGCTTCTCCGGGGGTGTTGCGCGCGTGACGGTGCCGATGAGAACACCGAAGCCGCAGCCGGCGATGCCCATGCCGATGAGCAGGCCTGCGAGCGTAAGCCCGCCCGGAATGGCCTTGGAGAAAACGATCAGCAGCAGGCCGGCCGCGTACATAAGCGCCGTGGTCACCAGCACTGGCCGGGGGCCGTGTTTATCGGCCAGCGCGCCGATGAAGGGCTGGGAAATGCCCCACACGATGCTTTGCAGCGCGATGGTGAAACCAAATGCCGCGGTGGTGATGCCCAGCTCGAGCGTGAGCGGCTGCATGAAAAGGCCCAGGCTCTGCCGCAGGCCCCCGCAGATGGAGATGATGGTGCCGCTGAGAACCAGCAGCAGGATCATGGAGCGGCGTTCGGCGGTCATGGCCATGCTGGATTGGAACTCGCCCGAGCTTCGACCGCAATCGAGTTTTTCTCAACTAATGCATGCGGCTGGGGAATGCTCCCGGGCGCCGGCTAGTCCAGCGCGGCGCCGGCGCGCTTCATCTCTTCGCGCAGCGCGCGGCCGTCGATCGCGCGCGGTGCCACCTTGTCCTGGAGGCAGATGGCTGCGGCCACGCCGATTGCATGCCCGTAACTGAAGCATTGTGCCGTGACGCGCGCCGAGGCCATCGCCTCGTGCTGGGCCGAGAGGCAACGCCCTGCGATCAGCAGGCCTTCTCCGCGCGTGGGCACGAAACATTCGTAAGGGATCTCGTAGCAATCGTCGTAGAGCCAAACCAGCCGCGGCTTGTCGCCGCTGTGCATCTCGATGGGCCACGGCGAGCGCGCGATGCCGGTAGCGAACTTGCTTCCATTCACCACGTCTTCGTTCGAGAGCGTGGCCATTCCGCTCACCTGGCGCGACTGGCGGATGCCCACCTGCACGCCGGTGTCATTGAGGAAGGCGTCCTCGCAACCCTTCAGGTGCTCCTTGAAGAAGCGCATGTATTCACGCGCCTGCTTGCGGCCCTCGACCTCGGCCTCGGTGAAGTCGGCGGCGATGAGGGGGTTGAGCTCGCGGCCATCGCGCCCGATGATGCGCGTGGTGTTGCACAGCAGCTCGCCGGGACGCGGCGTGGGGAAGAGGAAGGCCTTCTTGCGCGGCAGCTTGTAGCCGCGCGATTCGGCGGCCTTCATCTGGTCCGCGACATCCGGGCCGAGGATGCTGTCAGGCCCGTGCGCCGCGAGGAAACGCGGCACGTCCACGCCCTGCATGCGGAAGATCATCGTGGGGTTCTGCACGTGGCCTTCGTCACCCACGGAGAAATCCAGCCCCGCCATGGCGACCAGGTCCGCGTCGCCGCTGGCATCCACCACCAGCCGGGCGCGGATCTCGAAGCGGCCTTCCTTGGTGTAGACCTCGACACCCTCGACGCGCTCACCCTCGAGGAGCACGCCCGTGACCAGCGTGTGCAGCATCACGTGCACGTCCGCCTGCTCCAGCAGCGCATCGGCGGCTTCGCGCCAGACGAGCGGATCGTGCACCAGTGTGTATGTCTTGCCGTAGCGCACCGGGCCAGTGAGGCCGCCGCGCGAATTCATCATCGCGATGAATTCATCCACGAAACCTGCAACCACTTTTCGAGGCGGCGCGTTGTTATCCTGCGAGGCGGCATACAAGCCGCAGATGGTCCCCGAAAGCCCCGCCACGGCCCCGCCGCCGCAGAACCCGTAGCGCTCCACCAGCGTCACCTTGAGCCCCTTGCGTGCCGCGGTAACGGCCACGGCGACGCCGGCCGCGCCACCTCCCACCACCAGCAGGTCCGCGGTCAGCGTTCCCGCGGGGCGCTTGTCCATCACTTGCGTGTTCGGCATCTCAATCCCTTGGCAAAATCCGTCAGTCCAGCTTCACACCCGATTGCTGGACGATTTTGCCAAACTTCGCCGTCTTCGCGCGGATGAACCTCGCGAACTGCTCGGACGGCAGTTTCCTCAGGACCCGCTGAACCAGTTGTAGCCCTGGTCTTCCCAGTAGCCGCCGGGAGACTCGTTGGTGACGAAGATGGCGCGCACGTGCTTCGGGTTCTTGAAGCCGAGCTTGGTGGGGATACGCAACTTCATCGGGAAACCATATTTTGGCGGCAGCAACTGGTCGCCGAACTTGAATGCCAGCAGGGTCTGCGGGTGCAGGGCCGTCGGCATGTCGATGCTGGTGTAGTAATCGTCCGAGCACTTGAAGCCCACGTATTTCGCCGTGAGGTCCGCGCCGATGCGCTCGAGGAAAGTGCGGAAAGTGACACCGCTCCACTTGCCGATGGCGCTCCAGCCCTCGACGCAGATGTGGCGCGTGACCTGGGAAGTTTCCGGCAGCGCGTAGAGCTGCGGCAGCGTCCAGGCGTTGCGCTCGCGGATCAGCCCCGCAAGCTCCAGCTTGAAATCGGCGCCTTCCACGATGCGGATTTCGTCCTCGCCGTAGTAGGCGTTGAACGGAAACGGATTGGTGATCGCGCTTTCCGGATATTCCTGCGCGAGGCGATTGGGATCGAAGATGAACTGCTGCACGCCGTCGTTCCACTGCGACATCTTGTCGAGCGCGGCCTGCACGCTCGCCTCTTCCGTGATGCTGCAGCCGGTGAGCAGCGCCAATGCGCCGAGGCTGAAACCCTGCCGCAGGAAAAGACGCCGCTGGATGCGGGCGATCTCGCCGGAACCGTAAGTCGCCAGGCCACTGGTCATGGGACGCTTCATGCGGGCTTGCTCACATTGCCGGTGATCATGCTGGGGAAGGTGCGCGGCACCAGGATCACCATCACGATGTGCACGGCTACCAGGAACACCAGCACCGACATCGCGAAGAAATGGACCAGCCGTGCGCCTTCATAACCACCCATCAGCGAGCCGAGGGCCTGCAACTGCACCGGCTTCCAGATGGCGAGGCCGGAGAAAATCAGTACCACCGCGGCCAGGATGATGGCCACGTACGCAGCACGTTGCGCGCTGTTGTAGACGCTCAGGTCCGCGTGGGAAAGTTTGCCGCGGAAAGCATCACCTACGTCATGCAGGACGCCTGAAGGCGTAATCGGCCAGAACCGCTGCCGAAAGCGACCGGAGACGAATCCGTACACGATGTAGGCGATGCCATTCACGGCGAGGATCCACATTGCGGCGAAATGCCACTGCAACGCACCCCCCAGCCAACCACCCAAGGTCAGTTCTCCCGGAAAACTGAAGTCGAAGAGCGGCGAGGCGTTGTAGATGCGCCAGCCGCTCGCGACCATCACCAGGATGGCGAGCGCGTTGATCCAGTGCGTGGCCCGCACGACGGCGGGGTGGACTTTCACCGCGGGGCTTCTTACTTGCCCTTGCTGTCCTTGGCGGCTTCCTTGGACATCGGGTCCTTGGCAACGCCGTCCTTCTTCATGTTGGCGCAATCCTTCATCGCCATGTCCTTCTTCATCGCGTCCTTCTGGGCGGCCGCCTTGGTTTCGCAATCCTTCATCATGGCGTCCTTCTTCATCATGCCGTCCTTGGCCATGCCGTCCTTGTGCATGGAGTCAGCGGCAAAGGCGCCCATCGAAACGGCCATGCAGCCGGCGAAGGCCATCGAGATCAGTTTGTTCATGTGCGTCACGCTCCTCTTTAGGGAATAAGCCTGTGCTCCCGGGTGGGGGCGGGCCGTGCACAGGATACGGGAGAGGGGGAATTTGGATGCAGAAATTGGTTTCGGCCGCCTTTCCCGTGGCGATTTGACAGCCCCCGGGGGGGCGGCGCAGCCTCTGGCAGCCAGCATCCAAAAACAACAGGAGGAAGCATGCCCGCCCTGCAATTGAACGGCAAAACCGTCAACGTCGACGCCCCGGACGACACCCCGCTCCTCTGGGTGCTGCGCGACTACCTCGAAATGACCGGTACCAAATTTGGCTGTGGGGCTGCGCTTTGCGGCGCCTGCACCGTGCATGTGGACGGGGTGCCCACCCGCTCCTGCGTCACCGCCGTTAACACCGTCGTCGGCAAGAAGATCACCACCATCGAGGCCATGGGTGCCGACAAGGTGGGCAAGGCGGTGCAGGCCGCCTGGGACAAGATCCAGGTGCCGCAATGTGGCTATTGCCAGTCGGGCCAGGTGATGGCCGCGACGGCGCTGCTGAAGAGGACACCCAGGCCCTCCGACGCCCAGATCGACGAGGCGATGCAGGGCAACATCTGCCGCTGTGGCACCTATGGCCGCATCCGTGCCGCCATCAAGGAAGCAGCCGGCAGCGTGGGGAGCAAGGCATGAGCGCCCTCACCCGCCGTGAATTCCTCAAGGCCTCCGCGCTGGCCGGCGGGGGATTGGTCATCGGCCTTCGCCTCGGCATGCCGGGAGAAGCGCAGGCCGCCGATGCCGCGATGAAGGCGAATGCCTGGGTCTCGGTGTCGCCATCCGGCGTCATTACCGTGACCTGCCACCGCAACGAAATGGGCCAGGACGTGCATACGTCGCTGACCATGCTGGTGGCCGAAGAGTTGGCCGTTGATCCGCGCAAGGTCAAAGTGGTCCAGGCCAGTGTCGATCCGATCTACATCAACAAGCTGCTCGGCGGACAGATCACCGGCGGCAGCACCAGCGTGCGTGATGCCTGGGAGCCGCTGCGGCAAGCCGGCGCCACCGCGCGCGTGATGCTGGTGGCCGCGGCCGCCGGGCAGTGGAAGGTTTCGCCGGCGGATTGCACCGTCGCTGATGGCTGGGTCATGCATGGCGGCAAGAAGCTCGCTTACGGCAAGCTCGCCGGCGCGGCTGCGAAGATGCCGGTGCCCAAGGACGTGCCGCTCAAGAAGGACTTCAAACTCATCGGCACCAACCTGCAGCGGCTTGACGGTGCCGACAAGGCGCGCGGCAAAACCATCTACGGCATCGACGTGAAGCAGCCGAAGATGCTGCATGCCTATCTTGTCGCCTCGCCCGTGATTGGCGGCAAGGTGGCTTCGGTGGATTCCGCCGCGGCCGAGAAGATCAAGGGGGTGAAGAAGGTGGTGAACATCGGCGAAGGTGTCGCCGTGATCGCCGACCATTTCTGGACCGCGAAGAAGGCGGGCGAAGCGCTGAAGATCACCTGGGACAACGGCCCGAATGCCGGCGTGAACCAGGCATCGATCATGGCGGCGCTCGACAAGGCCAAATCCCGCGACGGCTTCATGGCGAAGAAGGTGGGCGATGTTTCCGCGGCCAAGGGCACGGCGCTGGAAGCGACGTATTCCTGCCAGATGCTTTCGCACGCAACGCTCGAGCCGCAGAACTGCACGTCGATGGTGGGCAAGGACGGCGTCGATGTCTGGGCCAGCACGCAGTTCCCGCAGGGCTCTGCGGGTGGCGCTGCTGCCGCGGGTGGCGTGAAGCCGGAACAGGTGCGCATCCATCCGCAGTTCATTGGCGGGGGTTTCGGACGGCGCCTCGAGTACGACTTCGTCGTGCAGTCCGTGATGATCGCGAAGGCGATGCCCGGCGTTCCCGTGAAGCTCATCTGGATGCGCCCGGACGACATGCGACACGATTTCTATCGCCCGCCGTCCCTGCATGTGATGAAAGGCTCGGTCGAGGGCGGCAAGGCGACTTCGTTCACCTCGAAGATGGTTTCGCCTTCGGTCACCGCGCGCGCCTTCCCGCCCTTCGTGAGCAAGGAGGGCAACGACCCCTTCATGACCGAAGGGCTGGCCAACTTCACCTACGACATCCCGAACTACGAGTTGCGCACGGTGATCGAGGAAGTGGGGGTTCGCGTCGGTTACTGGAGGAGCGTGAGCAACGCGCTCAATTCCTTCGCCACCGAAAGCTTCATCGACGAGATGGCGCTGGCCGCGAAGCAGGATCCGCTGGCCTTCCGCCTGGCGATGCTGGAGAAGATGCCGCTGCAAGCCGCGGTGCTCAAGCGCGCCGGCGAGTTGGCGGGCTACACGGCTACTCCAGCCAAGGGTCGCGCTTTCGGTGTTGCATCGATGGAGTGCTACGACACCCACATCGCGATTGTCTGCGAGGTGGCGAGCGCCGGTGACAAGGTGAAGCTGGTGAAAATCACCGCGGTTGCTGATGCCGGGCTCGTCGTCCACCCCGACCAGGGCGTGGCGCAACTCGAAGGCGGCATCGTCACCGGGCTCATGGGCACACTGCGCTCGAAGATCACCGTGAAGGATGGCCGCGTGGAGCAATCCAACTTCCACGACTTCCAGCTGCCGCGCATCACTGACGTTCCGCCCATCGTGGTGGAGTTGTACGGCAAGCGCGGCAAGCCGGGTGGGCTGGGCGAGGTGGGCGTGCCGCTGGTGGCGCCGGCCGTTGCCAACGCGGTCTACAACCTCACCGGCAAGCGCATCCGCGCGTTGCCGCTGGAAGATGGCGGCGTGACTTTCGCGTAGTGCTCGCCCTCTCCTTTGGGAGGGGGCGGGTAGAGGGTTGGCAAACCCCGCTTCGGCGGGGTTTTCTTTCAACTTTGTAAAGTGGTGAGCACCGCCGCCTCGTAGTCGTCCGTATGGAAGGTGAAGTCCCGGTCCAGCCCCGGCCCCTGGACCCGCCAGCGCGTCTCGCCATCTCCGTGGGTCACGACCACCCCGCGGTACCTCGGGCAGGGGGAGCCAGCGGGCAGGACGACGCAATGCCGGGTTGCCGGAATTCCGGAAATCCGGAAATCCGGCAAGATACTTCCACACCACCTGGAGCGAAGCGATGGATCTCCTCAAGATCGGCAAGAAAGGCCAGGTAACCATCCCCAGGTCCATCCTCAAGGCGGCGGGAATGCCGGAGGAGGCGCGCGTCGTGGTCGAAGCGACGAAGGATGGCGCCATCGTCCTGCGCCAGGCGCTGGTATATCCCGTGGAGGTCTACACGGAAGAACGCCTGGCCGAGTTCGGAAAAGCGAACGCCATTCCCGCCGCGATGGAAAAGCGAGTCGAGGCGTACCTGAAGAAGGCGCGCAAGAAGCGCTAGCGTGCGCGTCTTCCTTGACGCCAACGTCCTCTTCAGCGCCGCCTACATGGATGCTGGCTCACCGCGCGCGCTGTTCCTGCTGGCCGCAGCAGGCGCTTGCGAATTGGTGACCTCGCCCTATGCCATCGAAGAAGCGCGCCGCAACATGCTGGTCAAGCGCGCCGAGAGGGCGGGCGAGCTGGCGGTGCTGGCCAGGCAGATTGCCGTGCAACCGGAACCGTCGCTGGCATCGATCCAGTGGGCAACGTCACTCGGCTTGCCTGCAAAGGACGCGCCGATCCTGGCCGCGGCGCTCGAAAGCCGCGCCCATATGCTGGTGACGGGGGACGTCATGCATTTCGGCGGGCTCCACGGTAAACGCCACCGGGGGATCGCGGTGCTTCGGCCCGCGGAAGCGGTCGACATCGTGATGGGCTGAAGCTGCAGCAGTCACTCGCGCGCGTCCTCGACGGCGTGCCCCCCGGCGCGCCAGCGCTGCATGCCGCCGGCGAGGTTGGCGACGCGATCGAAGCCCGCTTTGCCGAGCAGCGTCACTGCTTGTGCGGAGCGCGCACCCGAGCGGCAGACGGCGACGACGGGACGGGCGCGGTCGAGCTCGCCCACTCGTGCGGCAAGCTCGCCCAGCGGAATTGCGAGCGCACCCTTGATGTGGCCGAGCGCGCCGGTGAGTTCCGCTGGCTCACGCACGTCGAGCACCTGCACGGAGGCGCCGCATTCCTCGAGCGCTTCCGGCTGGATCTCGAGCAGGCCGGCGAAGGTGTAGGTGAGCGGCGCCCACGAAGGATCGTCCTGAATCGCCGACTCCGGCCGGCCGCAGCGCAGGTTGGCGGGCACCGCGATGTCGATGAGGCGCGGGTGCGGCAAGTGCAGGTTGGCCATGTGGCCCGCGAAATCCGCCTCGCTGATCTCGCCGCCCAGGCGCGGGTTGTAGCGCTTTTCTTCTGCGACGCTTGTCACCGTGAGGCCACGATAGTCGTGTGCGGGGTAGAGCAGCGTGGCATCGGGCAGCGAGAGGATGCGGTCGCGCACCGAGTGGTAGAGCGCCTGCGCGCTGCCCTGCTGGAAATCGGTGCGTCCGGTGCCGCGGATCAGCAGCGCGTCCCCGGTGAAGGCCATGGCTCCGCCTTCGAGCACGTAGGTGAGGCAGGCGCCCGTATGGCCCGGTGTCGTGCGGGCGGTGAGTACGTGCGAGCCGAAAGTGACGCGGTCGCCATCGCCGAGATAGCGGTCCGCACCGCTGGCGCCTGATTTCGCGGGCGCCGTGAGGCTGCTGCCGGTGCGCTGCTTGAGCGCCCATGCGCCGGTGACGTGATCCGCGTGCACGTGTGTCTCCAGCGTGGCGGCGAGCTCGAGGCCCAGCTCGCGCACCAGCGCCGCATCGCGCCGCGCCTGCTCGAACACGGAGTCGATGAGCACCGCCTCACCGCTCGCCTCGTCGCCCAACAGGTACGAGTACGTAGAGGACTGCGGATCGAAGAGCTGGCGGAAGATCATCGCTCAGCCATCGGTCAGCGTCATCAATATGTCGGCATACCACGCGCAATTGAGGCCCAGCACTTCATCAATCTCGCGCTCGATGTTGTTTGCCTCCAACCGCGCCGAGTGAACGCCGAGCAGTTTCCAGGGCACGTCATCGTGCGCAGTCGTGCGATCGGCAAGCTTCATGACCACCGGCGCGCCACTGGTGCCGCGATGCATGCGCGCATCGGTAAGGAAGTAGCCATGCCCCTGGAAGCGCAGGCCGAACGATGAAGCAATCACCGCCTGGCGCACCACCGCCATGTGGTGCAGCGTGTCGTGGAAGCCGAGCGGAAAACCCACGATCAGCAGTGAGGTGCCGACGTCGACGGTATCGTGGTCGTCCTGCAGGTGGCGTGGCGTGAAGGCCCGATAGACGGCGGTGGGCGGGAACGCGTTGCGATCGATTTCGATGCAGGCCACATCGATCTCCCCCGCCCCATCGACGCCCTGGCGCCAGAGTCCCTTGCCATCGCGATAAAGCGGGATGGAGAACTGCATGGAACGCGCCATGTCCTCCGCGTCCACGTGCAACTCGATCTCGATGCGCGTCGGTTGGTGGCCGGTGGGCGTGTTGATGATCACGTGGCGGCTGGTGACCAGCCACAGCCGCTCGTCACGCTGGAAAAAGAACCCCGTGGCGTTGGTGAGCCCGAACGTCTCGTTGAACGTGAGGATGCGGGTGGTGGTGAGGAGGATGGTTTCAATCATGGCGGGCTGGCCACGCCAGAATACATCGTTGACGAACGGGTGACCCTCAAGGGTGAGGCGTCTCAAACCGGCTTTTGGCTCCGCGCTGCCTAGCGCCTCCGCGGCGCGGCTGTCGAGCCGCGCGCAGCAAGCGAGATCGGCAGGTCGCGCTGCACCGAGCCCACATCCTCGCCGAGAAGGCCGAGCAGCAGCTCGGCCGCGTTCCAGCCGACCTCCGCCATCGGGAAGTGCACCGTGCTGAGCTCGGGCGTGACCACGCGCGCCATCGGCATGTCGTCGAAGCCGATGATCGAGACGTCGCGGGGAACGTCGACGGCTCGCGTGCGCGCCTCGCGCATCGCGCCCAGGGCGAGTACATCGTTGCCACAGATCACCGCGGTGGGCTTCAGCTTCTTCGCGCCCATCAGCTCGGCGAATCCGTCGGCACCGCACTCGAGTGAGTAGGCGCGCTGCACCACGCTGGCATCGGGCAGCTCCAGGCCGGCTGCACGCATCGCGTCGCGCACGCCGGCAAGGCGCGCGGAGGCGCGGTCATTGCCCGCCAGCAGGCCCGCCACCATGGCGATGCGGCGGTGCCCCAGTTCGAGCAGGTGCGCGGCGGCAAGCCGCCCTGCGCGCCGGTTGTCGAAGCCGACGGTGAGCGGGTTGCCCGCGGCGCGGCCCCACGTGAAGACGTGCGGCACGGCGCTCGCCTTCAGGCGAGCGAGCGTTGCCGGTGCGTGCTCGCGTCCCACCAGCACCACGCCATCGACGCCGCGGCCGAGGAAGGCGTCGAGCGCGCGCGTTTCGGCATCGAGATTGAATTCGTGGCATGCGACCAGCAGCACGTAGCCGGCCTGCTCGAGGCGGCGCTCGAGGCTGTTGGTGCTGACGGCGTAGATCGCGTTGTCGAGCGTCGGGATGATCGAGCCGATGGTCCAGGTGCGGCGCGTGGCCAGCGCGCGCGCCACGCCGTTGGAGACGTAGCCCAAGGCCTCCATCGCCGCGCGCACGCGCTGGGTGGTGGCGGGCGAGATCTTTTCAGGCGACGAGATCACCCGTGAAGCGGTGGCCTTGTGCACACCCGCGCGGCGCGCGACGTCGGCGAGCGTGGCCTTGGCGGCTCGCTTCGGGCCGGCGGGCATCAGCGGGGAAGCGATTCCTGTCGCAGCGAGACGGCGAGCCGCAACTCGCGCGT
>JBDSMR010000112.1:0-8856 GCA_039915735.1 Usitatibacter sp.
CCGGAATTCAACCGCCACGTGCTGGAAGTGCTGCGCGAGCCGCTCGAGTCCGGGCGCATCACCATCTCGCGCGCGGCACGGCAGGCGGATTTCCCCGCGCTTTTCCAGCTGGTGGCGGCGATGAATCCATGTCCCTGCGGATACAACGGACATCCCACGACAGTCTGTCGCTGCTCGCAGATCGCCATCGACCGCTACAAGGCGCGCATCTCCGGCCCGTTGCTCGATCGCATCGATTTGCGAATCACCGTGCCTTCACTTTCGGAGGCGGATCTCTTCGATGCGCCGCGGGGTGAGTCGTCGGAAGTTGTGAGGGCGCGTGTGATCCATGCGCGTGGCATCCAACTGAAGCGCCAGCAAACTCCCAATGCCCGGCTTTCGGGGCGCGAGCTGGAAGAACATGCCCGCACCGTTCCGGCGGCCGCGAAGATGCTGCGCAACGCCATCGCGAAGATGGGGCTATCGGGCCGGGCGCATCAACGAGTGCTGCGCGTGGCGCGGTCCATTGCGGACCTCGCGGGCGCCACCGACATTGCCGAGGCGCACGCAGCGGAAGCGCTGCAATACCGGAGGTTCGAGACGCAGGCCGCGTGAAGCTAACGTGGCGTCGCCATCGCCACCAGCTTGCCATCGGGCGCAAAGCGATAACTCACCGGAATGCCGGTGACGAGTGCGGCGGGAACGGTACTCGCGCGCACAACACTTTCGCGCAGCGTGCGCGCCATGCCCGGCACGCCGACCATCTCCAGCACGCGGGCCAGCCGGTCCGCTTCGGCGGCGTCGATCTCGGGGGCGCGCCCGGAATGGTCATATTCACCGGACAAGCGCATGTCGATTTCGTTGGCGGCCTCGATGGCGGCGATTTCTGCCTGGCGTGGTGAAAGGGTGCCGACTTCCTGCGAAACAGGCGGCCGCGCAGCCGCACGCTGGGAATACTCACGCACCCGTGCCTCCACCAGCGGATTCAGGCGCTTGAGCGCCTCCAGTACCGCTGCGAGAGGAGCGCGCCGGTGCGTGAGGGCCGCATGCAGCAAGCCCTCGCAGACCGTCGCAAGGCGGAAGTTGTATCGCAACAGCACCGCTGCCGTTCCCAGCAAGTGGCTCACAAAGGGCCGGCCGCACGGACGATACCCGCCGTCGGCCATCTGCGCAGCGAGATGGCATGAGCGCGCGAGGAGCGCGATGTCTTCGACCGCATGTTTGCGATCGGAGGCGAGGTCGAGCAGCGCGGAAGGCGTTTGGCAGAGATGCTCGCGCGTCATCACTTCGCCCAGGTCGGTAGCGGTCGCATGCTGGCTGAGCGGGTCGTGGCGCCAGCGCATGTCGTGGATGTATCCGCGCACGCCACCGAAGGAGCGGTCGTCCGACAGCACGCCCCACTTGCGGCAGAAGGCTTCGATGCTCCTCTCGACCGCGGGCGAGTCCCAGCGATGGCGCATCAGCGCCAGGTCCTCGAGCACCTGGGGTGCGTATGCCAGGTAGGTAACGTCGGAAGTGGGTTCGAGCCATGTCGCGCGCCCCAGCTTCTTCGCGCCGAGACTGGCATCGATGTGTTCATGCGCCGCCACCACTTCCGGATCGATGACACCGGGCGCCTTCGCAATCTCCGAGCGCATCAGCAGGCAGTGGTACTCGACGAAGTCGCAGGGCGCTCGCGTCAGCGCCTCACGCACCGCCCCCGGATCGGCATCCTGGTGGTGATGCAGCTCCTCCATCACCTTGCCCTCCTCGAGCTGCGTCACGCGCAGCGTTCCTCCCGCCATATGGACCTTGGGCGCGCTCTCGCCATCACCCCACAGATAGATCGGGCCGACCACGCCCGCGCCGGTTTCATCCGCACATGCCAGCTGGCGCTCGATCCATCCGGGCGACGCAAGGATGTCGTTGTCGATGAAGGCGACGAATTCGGTATCGATCTCGTCCACCACGGCGGCGCGCAGCTGGTTGGGCCAGTGCACGTCCGGAAACGCGCGCCGCTCGATTTTCCCCGCGGAGGTGAGGGCCTCGATGTCGCGATCGAGCCACTCCGGCAGCACGCCGTGGGAAAAGATGAATCGAATCGGAATGGACGTGTTCGCGAGCACGCTCTCGATGGAACGCACGGTGAGGCGATGGCGTTCGCGAACCGTCATCACAACGGTCACACGCGCTCGCGCGGGTTCTGCTGGGTCGGGCATGGCTGACATGGGCGTGGCAAAGGATAGCCTTGGCGGCGCTGGACGTAAAATGGACCCCATGGTCCACACGGGCGGCTCTGAATCCCATGCGTCCCGCCGCTTCCGTTGGAGCTTCGCGGCGCTCCTGGCCGCGCTCGCGACGCTGGGCCCGTTCTCGATCGACGCCTACCTGCCCGCCTTCACCGGCATCCAGCAGTCGCTCAACGCCACGCCGGTCGAGATTCAACAGACGCTTTCGGCCTACCTCTTCGCCTTCGGCGTGATGTTCCTGTTCCACGGCGCGCTCTCGGACAGCTTCGGGCGCAGGCCGGTGATCATCGTGGCACTGGTGGTCTACACCGTCGCCTCCATCGGCGCGGCGCTCGTGGACTCCGCGCATTCGCTCATCCTCTGGCGCGTGGGCCAGGGGCTTTCGGTTGGCGCGGGCATGGTGGTGGGACGCGCGATGATCCGCGACCTCTTCGGGCCCGAGGATGCGCAGCGGCTCATGTCGCTCGTGACACTTTTCTTCGGGCTCGCGCCCGCGATCGCGCCAATCATCGGCGGCTGGCTCTTCCTCGGCCTGGGATGGCGCGCGATCTTCTGGTTCCTCGCGCTGGTGGGATTGATACTCGTGGCGGTGAGTGTGCGTTTCCTTCCCGAAACGCTGCCCGAGAAGGGCCGGCAATCGTTCCACCCGATGGCGTTGCTCGAGGGTTATCGCGAGGTCGGCATCAACTACCGCTTCCTGCTGCTGTCGCTCGCCGCGGGGTTCAACTTCAACGGGTTCTTCCTGTATATCGTCTCGGCGCCCGTGTTCGTCGGCGAGCATCTCGGGCTGGGGCCAACGCAGTTCGCCTGGCTTTTCGTGCCGTGTATCGCGGGAATCATGATCGGCTCGCAGCTTTCGGGACGCGCGGCGGGGCGCATGAAAGCGCCGCAGACCATCCGGCGCGCGTACACCTTCATGGGTATCGCGGCGCTGGTGAACACCCTCTACGCCATCGCGCTGCCGCCTTCCATCCCCTGGGCGGTGCTGCCGCTCATGGTGTACGGCGTCGGCTTCGCGATGGCAATGCCGTCCATCTCCCTCATTACGCTCGACCTTTTCCCCACGCGCCGGGGCATGGCGGCGTCGCTGCAGGGCTTCGTATCCGGCATGGTCAACGTCGTCACGGCCGGGGTGATCTCGCCGCTGGTCTGGAATTCGCCGCGCGCCCTCGCGCTCGCCATGCTGGCGATGATGCTGCTGGGTTTCACCAGCTGGCGCCTCTACCTGCGCTCCACGCGCCGGGTGGCGCGGCAGCTTCCTCCCACGATGCCGGAGCCCTGATGCCGGTCCCGGCCCTGGTCGCCGATGCGTTCCTGCACCTGCAGGCGGGCAATGCGTCGCGTGCGCTCGAGGCGGCACGTGAAGCGCAAGCCGCCCACCCACACGTCGCGCGCGTGTTCCTCGCCGAAGGCGTCGCGCTGCGGATGCTCGGCCGGCTGGAGGAGGCCGCGACAGCGCTCGCGCGGGGAACTGTGCTGGACCCACGCGACGATGCGCTCGCCTATGAAAGCGGCCTCGTGAACCAGATGCAGGGCAACCTCGCCGTGGCGCTTTCGCAGTTCGAGCAGGCGCGCGTCCTCAACCCGGAGTTCTTCGCCGCGCATTTCTCCGCGGGCTCGCTGCGCTTCGACCAGCGTGAGTGGGCGGAAGCGGCGCAGCGATTCAAGGCGGCATTGTCCGTGCAGCCGGAGCAGGTCGACGCGCTGGCTTTCCTCGCCCGCGCCTTGCGCAACAATTGTCGTGCCGACGAAGCGGACGAAGTTTTCGTGCACGCGCTCGCCGCCAATCCACACGACTTCGTGTTGCTGCGCGCCTTCGGCCAGCACTCGGTGGCGCGTGGCAACTTCAAGCGCGCGGCCAAACTCTTCACCGAGGCGCTGCGGGCACAACCCGACGACGTGGCGCTGCCGATTTTCATCGCGCAGGCGCAGCTGCTGCTGGGCAACTGGGACGCCGCCTGGGATGCCTATCGCCTGCGCGAGACGCGCCGCCAGTTCGAACAGACACTCGCCTCGCACCCCGGCGGCTATCGCGTGCCTTCACCACCGAGCCTGCAGTCGCGTGACGTGTGCCTGGTCGCGGAGCAAGGATTGGGCGACATCCTCTTTTTCCTTCGCTGGGTCGTGAACATCGCGCGCGTCGGCGCACGCATGCACTTCATCGGCCCGCCGGCGTTGCTTTCGATGCTGGCGCGCACCGGCCTCTTCGAGACGCTGCATGCTTTCGGCGATGTCCATGCGCCCGCCGCCATCCCCATCCTCATCGGCGACTTGCCGGCAATGTTCGCGGACGATCCACTGGCGGTTCCCACCTTGCAACTCACCCCGCTGCCGGAGCGCGTGGCGCGTTGGCGCGAACGCCTGGAGCGCGCGGGGCCGCGTCCCTGGGTGGGTGTCACGTGGCGCGCAGGCATTTCACCGGAGGATTCGCCCACCGGGCTGCACAAGCTCGTGCCGCCAGAAATGCTGCTGGCCGCAGTGCGCCCACTCGGCAGCACCTTTGTCGCGCTGCAGCGCCACCCTCGCGCGGAGGAGATCGCGGCCGGCTCCGAGGGATTGCGGATGCCGCTGCACGACTTCTCCGACGCCAACGAAGACCTGGAGGACGCGCTGGCGCTGGTGTCGCTGCTCGATCGCTACGTGGGCGTGAGCAACGCCAACATGCATCTCGCTGCCGCTGCGGGAAAGGCGGCAGACGTGCTGGTGCCCTTTCCTCCGGAGTGGCGCTGGCGGGAGGACGGCGACTCGCCCTGGTTCCCGGGATTTCGCGTGTATCGCCAGCGGCCCGACGGCGACTGGCACGAAGCACTCGCCGCGATCAAGCGCTAGCGCAATTGCTTGCAGTACGTCTCGCGCGCGAACAACAGCAGCACCAGCGATAGCGCGCACCAACCCAGCATCAGCGAGAAGCCCGACTGCCAGGCGGTGATGTCGTGGACGCGCACGCCGTTGGCCATGCGCCCGTCCCAGTGGCGGTCGAGCACGTAACCCACCAGCGGCTGCATCATGCCGCCCATCATCACGCCCATGTTCGCGATGCCGGTGGCGCTGCCTGAAAGCCGCGCGGGCACCGACTCCTTGGCCCACGCGAAGGTCAGCACGAACGTGCCCGCAGCAATCGAGATTCCGGCCAGTGTCACCAGCAGGACCGGACGTGAAAGCCCCGGGACAAACACGACGATCGACCACAACGCCATCGCCGCGGCCACCCCGGCGATGAAGATCGGCTTGCGCCGCCCGATGCGCTGCGACAGCGGACCGTAGGCCACGGTCGAGAACGACCACACCAGCAACATCCCGGAGGCGATCAGCGCCGCCTCGCGCGAAGTGAATCCGTACTGGCTCTCGAGGAACGGCACGCCCCAGAGGCCGGCAAAAGAAAGCACGATGCCGGAAAGCCCGCCCGGGATCACGAACAGCAGCCAGGGGTTGCGATCGGAGAGCACCTGGCGCAATTGCGAGGCGATCGACGCCGACTCGCCATGGCTCGCACCGGCCGGGTAGTAGCTCTGGTAGCCGCGCTCCTGTGGATCGTCACGCACCAGCCACCAGATCGCGATCGCCGCGATCGCGCTCACGACAGCCGCACCCACCATCACTGGGCGCCAGCCGAATGCATCAACTCCCACCCGCAGTGGCGCGCCCGCGATCGTGGCCCCGACAACACCCACCACCAGCGCCACGCCGCTCGCAAAGGCGAAGAGCCGCGCCGGCATCCAGTGCGTGACCAGCTTCAGCATCGAGACGAAGGAAACGCCTGACCCGGCACCCACCAGCAACCGACCCACACTCGCCCACGCCATCGTTGGCGCCACAGCGAACACGAGCGTGCCGATCGTCGTGAGGAGCGCACCTGCAGTCAGCAGCCGCCGCGGCCCCCAGCGGTCCGCGGCCAGGCCTGTCGGAATCTGTACCGCAACGTAGGTGTAGAAATAGAACGCCGAAAGGTTTCCCAGCGCTGCCGCCGTAAGGTTGAAGTCGAGCGACAGCTCGCGCGTGATCACCGCCGGGGCCACGCGCTGGAAGAAGGCAATCAAATAGAGCGTGGCGCCCAGTCCCCACACCAGCCACGCGAGCGAGAGCGGCGGGTAACCCCTCACCCTAGTACTGTTCCCAGGGCAGGCCTTCCACGCGCCATCCGTTGCGGGAATTGCGGTGGTGGCTCTCGTCGAGTTCGCCTTCGAAGCCGTGGACCACGTTGACCACGTGCCTGAAGCCCGCGCCCTCGAGCGCTTCGCCCGCCTCCACGGTGCGGTTGCCGCTGCGGCAGATGAGCACGATCGGGCGCTTGACGAAGTTGGCGCCCGCCAGCTTCTTCACCTGGCCGACGAAATGGGGGTTCTTCTCCCACTCGGCCCCGTCGTACCACGGGACCATCATGGCGCCGACCGGATGGCCGACGAACATGTATTCCATTTCGCTGCGGCAATCGATGAAAACCGCGTCGGGGTTTTCCTTGAGGTACTGGGCGGCGGCTTTGGGTTCTAGATGTTCCATGGAAACTGGTGTCAGACACGACTTTTCGGAGCGTAGAATCATGGCACAACCTCTGAAAAGTCGTGTCTGACACCAGTTTCCATGAACGCACCCGACAATCCGTTCCCTTTCGATGCGGCCATCGCCGCGGCCGCAGCCAAGGTTGAATCCCGCGTCGTCGCCTGGCGCCGCGATTTCCACCAGAACCCCGAGCTCGGCAACCGCGAGGTGCGCACCGCGCGCATCGTTGCGGACCATTTGCGTGCCCTCGGTTTCGATTCCGTGCAGGAACAGGTTGCCCATACCGGCGTGGTCGGCGTGCTCAAGGGCGGCTTGCCCGGGCGTGTCGTCGCCCTGCGCGCGGACATGGACGCCCTGCCGGTCACCGAAGAAACCGACGTTCCCTTCAAGAGCACGGTCAAGACCGATTGGAACAACATGCACTGCGGCGTGATGCACGCCTGCGGGCATGACTCACACACGGCGATGCTGATGGGCGTGGCGGAAGTGCTGGCCGGCATGCGAGATCGCATCCCGGGCACGGTCAAGTTCCTGTTCCAGCCGGCCGAGGAAACTCCGCCGATTGGCGAAAACGGCGGCGCAAGGATGATGGTGGCCGAAGGCTGCCTCAGGAATCCCGACGTCGATGCCGTCTTCGGCCTGCACGTCACCTCAATTTTCCCCACCGGCATGATCGGCTACCGTTCAGGCCCGCTGATGGCCTCGGCGGATGACTTCCGCATCTTCGTGCGTGGAACGCAGACCCATGCGGCCATGCCGTGGCGCGGCGTTGATCCGATCGTCGTGAGTTCGCAGATCGTACTCGGACTGCAGACCATCGTCTCGCGGCGCATGAACGTGACGCGCGAACCCTCCGTCGTCACGGTGGGCGTGTTCCACGGCGGCGTGCGCCACAACATCATCCCCGACGAAGTGAAGCTCGAAGGCACCATCCGCACCTTCGACGAAGAGCAGCGCAGTGAGATCCATGAGCACGTGACCCGCATCTCGGAAATGATCGCGCAGTCGGGTGGCGCGACCGCGAAGGTGCACATTCATCGCTGGTACGACGTCACCGTGAACCACCCGGGCCTCACCGATTGGTCGGTTCCGACGCTGTCGCGCGTCGCGGGTGATGCCAACGTGAAGATCATCGACAAGCTCTGCGGCGCCGAGGACTTCTCGTTTTTCCAGAAGGAAGTGCCCGGCTTCTTCTACTTCATCGGCTGCACGCCCGCCGACAAGGATGTCGCGAAGGCCGCGCCCAACCACAGCCCGCGTTTCTACGTCGACGAGGAGTGCATGAAGCTGGGCGTGAAATCACTCGCCGGGCTCGCCCTCGACTGGCTGGCGCAGGACGGCAAGTAACCCGGAGCCCCGCGGTTCCGGGTGCGGATCAACGTTGATCCGGGACATGCGCGCCCATTCGGCGCTCCAGCCATTCGAACACCACGTGCACAACGAGCGCCAATCCCGCGGCGGGAATGGCGCCCGCAAGCAACACCGTCTGGTCATTGAGGGCCAGGCCCTGTGCGATGCGCTCACCGAAACCGCCGGCGCCGATGAAGGCCGCGATGGTTGCGGTGCCGACATTGATCACTGCCGCGGTTTTCACCCCGGCGAGGATCGTCGGCGCGGCCAGCGGCAATTCCACGTGCCTGAGCACATCACCCTTCCTGAGTCCGAGTGCCAGCGCCGCCTGCCGCATCGTCCCGTGCACGCCGAGGATGCCGGCGTGGGTGTTGCGCACGATCGGCAACAGCGCATAGAGAAACAACGCGATGGTCGCGGGCCACGCGCCGATGGATCCGGTGAGCGGAATCAGGAAAGCGAGCATCGCAAGTGAAGGAATGGTTTGCAGCAGCCCCGCGGTGATCAGAACCGGCTGCGCCAGGCGGCGGTGGCGCGCCGCCGCGATGCCGAGCGGAATTGCGCAGGCGATCGCCATCACCAAAGATCCGAAGACCAGCCCCACGTGTCCCGCGAGCAATCGCCAGAAGTCCGGCGCGAAGATGGCCTGCAACAGGCCGCGCGAGGAAGATTTTCCTCCTCCCAGGTACTCACGCGCGACGGCAGCGAAGTCGACGCGATCGATCTCCGCGCGCGCATTGAGTCCAATCATCGTGCTTTCGTTGATGCTTCCCGCGAGCGCGGCGATCGCCTTCCACGCCTT
>JBDSMR010000029.1:0-9089 GCA_039915735.1 Usitatibacter sp.
GCAAGCCATTCGCGCGCGGTCTTCGAGGCGAGCTGGCGCGTGATCATGCCGACCAGCAGGTCGCGATGGCCGACGCGTTGCGGATTGGTGGCGAAGCGTTCGTCTTTCGCCCACTGGGGAACGCCCATCACTTCGCAGAAGCGCGCGAACTGGCCGTCGTTGCCCACCGCCACGATCAGGAACTCGTCGGAGGCGCGAAACACGTTGTACGGCACGATGTTCTGGTGCGCGTTGCCCATGCGACGTGGCGCCTTGCCCGAGACAAAATAACTCGAGCTCAAATTGGCCAGCATCGCCACCTGCACGTCGAGGAGCGCCATGTCGATGTACTGGCCGAGCCCGCTTTTTTCGCGCTCGAGCAGCGCTGCCATGATGGCCGTGGTCGCGTACATGCCGGAGAAGAGGTCCGAGACCGCGACACCCACTTTCTGCGGCCCGCCGCCGGGCAGCTCGTCACGCTCGCCGGTGACACTCATGAGGCCACCCAGGCCCTGCACCATGAAGTCGTATCCGGGCCGGTCGCGATACGGGCCCTGCTGGCCAAAGCCGGTGATCGAGCAGTACACCAGGCGCGGGTTGTCCTTCGCGAGCGTGGCGTAGTCGAGGCCGTGGCGCGCGAGGTCGCCCACCTTGAAGTTCTCAACCATCACGTCACTCTTGATCGCGAGGGCACGCGCGATCTCGCGCCCGCGTTCACTCGCGATATCGAGGGTGATCGATTTCTTCCCGCGATTGCACGCGAGGAAGTAGGCGGCATCGGGCGTATCGCGGCCTTCTCGATCCTTGAGGAACGGCGGGCCCCATTTACGGGTGTCGTCGCCATGTCCCGGGCGTTCGAGCTTGATCACTTCGGCGCCGAAGTCGGCGAGGTTCTGAGTGGCCCAGGGCCCCGCGAGCACGCGGGTGAGGTCGAGCACGCGTACACCGTCGAGAATCTTGCGCATGGCCTTTTGTCGTGGGAGGGAGACGAAATCGGTGTCAACGGCACAGGCGTCCAAGGCGTTGCATGATGGGGAAGTCGCCTCGGGCCGATGGGCGAATTATAGAGAACCCGGAACTGCAGGTGAGAGCATGGTTCACAAGCACTACCTCGCGTTGATCGTCGCCATGGCACCGGCGTCCGCCAGCGCCGTTGGGCCCACCGGCACCGCGATCGAATACTTCAACTCCTTCATCGGCCACTACTTCGTCACCGCCGATCCCGCCGAAGCCGGTTTCATCGACAGCGGCGGCGCCGGTCCCGGCTGGAGTCGCACCGGCGGAAGCTTCAATGTCTTCCGCAACGCAGGCGATGCACCGGGCATCTCTCCCGTGTGCCGGTTCTACGGCACGCCGGGCATCGGGCCCAATTCGCATTTCTATACGTCGGAGCCGGGCGAGTGCGAACTGGTGAAGGCCGACCGTGGCTGGAGCTACGAAGGTACCGCTTTCTACATCATGCGCGTCAACGGCACCGCGTGTGCCGCCGGCAGTGCGCCGCTATATCGAAGCTACAACAACGGCTACCTGCGCAACGACTCCAACCACCGCTTCACCACCGATGCATCGCTTTATGCGAAGTCCGCGTCGTTCGGCTACCAGGCCGAAGGCGTGGTCATGTGCTCGCCGCTTTCGGCCGCGGACAAGTCGGCCGATGCGGTGCGCCTGCTGCGTCAGGGGAGCTTTGGCCCCACGCCCGCGGAAACGGCGCGTGTCGCTTCCTTCGGCGCGGCTGCCTGGGTCGAGGAGCAACTGGCGATGTCCTCGACGCGTTATCCGGACTATCCCTACACCGCCGCCAACCGCCCGGCGGAATGCGTCGACGACCGCACGCAACCCATCCGCGCTGACAGCTTCTGCGCGCGTGACAACTACACGCTCTACCCGATGCAGCTGCAGTTCTTCCGCAACGCCATCACGGCGCCGGACCAGCTGCGCCAGCGCGTGGCCTTCGCGCTCTCGCAACTGATGGTGACCTCGGGCGTGGACAACAGCCGCAACTACGCAATGGCGCGCTACCAGCAGATGCTCGCCGACCGCGCGTTCGGCAACTACTACGACCTGCTGCAGGCGGTGACGCTCTCCCCGATGATGGGCGACTACCTCGACATGGCCAACAACAACAAGACCAACGTCACGGCCCGCACCACGCCCAACGAGAATTACGCACGTGAAGTGATGCAGCTTTTCTCGCTCGGCACCTACGTGCTGGAGCAGGATGGCAGCAAGCGGCTCGACGGCAGCGGCCGGCCGCTCTTCACCTACGACCAGGCCACGGTTGAGGGCTTCGCGGCCGTCTTCACCGGCTGGACCTACGCCACCATCGCCGGCGCCGCGGGGCGCAACAACAACCCGCGCAACTACCTGGGCGAAATGCGCCCGGTCGACACCAACCACGAGTTCGCATCCAAGGTCCTGCTGGGCGGAACAATTTCGCCTTCGGGCCTCACGATGCAGCAGGACCTGGCGGCCGCGCACCGGAACATCTTCGACCATCCCAACGTCGGCCCCTTCGTCGGGCGCCACCTGATCCGCATGTTGGTCACCAGCGATCCATCACCTGCCTATGTCGCACGCGTATCCGCGGCGTTCGCGAACAACGGTGCGGGCATTCGCGGCGACCTGCGCGCCGTGGTGCGCACGGTGCTCCTGGACCCGGAGGCACGCGGCCGCAAGCTCGACCCGGCCTTCGGCAAGCTCACCGAGCCGGTGCTTTACCTCACCGGCATCGCGCGTGCACTGAATGCGAGCACCGATGGCTCCTACCTGCGGGCGCAATCGGCCGTGATGGGACAGTCTCTGTTCTATTCGCCTTCGGTGTTCAATTACTTCCCCGCGGAGTATGTCGTTCCCGGCACGGGACTTCCGGGCCCCGAGTTCGGCCTGCTCAACTCTGCGACTGCTTTCGCGCGCGCCAACGTCGCCAATACGCTGGTGTACACCACCTCCATCGCGCCCGATGCCAACCTGTTCGGCGCCATCGGCACGCGACTCGACCTCTCGCGCTACCAGGCGCTGGCCGGCGACGCAGGCGCCCTCACGGACCAGCTCGATCGCGACCTGCTCGCGGGCACCATCGGTGGCTCGATGCGCAACGCCATCGTCACCGCTGTGAATGCCATCGCTGCCTCCGACACCCTCGGCCGCGCGCGCGCGGCCATCTATCTTGTGCTCACGTCTCCCCAATACCAGGTGCAACGATGAAATCCACCCGACGCGATTTCCTCGCGCGCGCCGGCGCGCTGGGCGCCGGCGGGCTCGCCGGCCGACTGGCCTCGATCTCCGCGCTCGCCTACAGCGCGGGCGCCTCCGCGCAGGTGGCCTCCGACTACAAGGCGCTGGTCTGCGTCTTCCTTTACGGTGGCATGGACGGCAACAGCCTGCTGGTCCCCAACGACACCTCCGGCTACGCGCAGTACACGCTCGCGCGCCCGGCGAACTCCGGCCTCAACATCGCGCAGGCGCAACTGCTCCCGATCCAGCCCGCGAACACCGCAACTGCCTTCGGACTGCATCCCGCGCTCACCGAAATCCAGCCGCTGTTCTCGCAGGGAAAGATGGCGTTGCTGGCCAACGTCGGGCCGCTCACCGCGCCCACCAGCAAGTCGAACTACCAGTCCACCCGGCCGGACAACCTGTTCTCGCATTCCGACCAGCAGGGCCAGTGGCAGTCGTCGGTTTCCGAGGGCCCCAGCCCCACGGGCTGGGGCGGTCGCATCGCCGACGAGATAGTTCCGGGAGCATTCCCCGTGATCACATCGATCGCCGGCACCAGCGTCTTCATCAGCGGCAATGCATCGAGCCCGCTGTCGCTTCCACCTGCCGGCGGTCTCGCGCTGCAGGGCTACAACGGCAGCGCCGCGGCGAATGCACGCATGGCCGCGCTGCAGCAGATCCTCGCGGCCAGCGGCGACAGCCGCTACGTCCAGGCCGCCAGCGCCGTGACAGCCAAGGCGATTTCGCTCTCTGGCGTGGTCAATCCGATCCTCACCACCTCGAGCGCCCGGGTGGAGGCCGCTTTCGCTGGACAAACTACCGGCATCGCGCAGCAACTGATGCAAGTGGCCAAGCTGGTCGAAGCGCAGGCGCAGACCGGCGCGCGCCGCCAGATCTTCTTCGTCTCGCTCGGCGGCTTCGACACCCACACCAACGAGCTGCCCACGCTCGACAACCTGCTCGGGCAGCTCTCGCCCGCGCTGCGATCGTTCTACGACGCAACGGTTTCCATGGGCATGGCAGACAAGGTGACCACGTTCACCCTCTCGGATTTCGGCCGCACCCTGCAACCGGCTTCGGGCGGTGGCAGCGACCACGCCTGGGGCAACCATCACCTGATACTCGGCGGCGCGGTGCGCGGCGGCTCGTTGTACGGCACCTTCCCAACGCTGTCCCTCGGTGGGCCGGACGACGCGGAGTCGGAAGGACGCTGGATACCGACCACTTCGGTGGACCAGTACGGCGCGACACTGGCCAAGTGGTTCGGCCTCGACAGCGCGGCGTCAAGCCGGGTGTTCCCGAACCTGTCGCGTTTCCCCGCGGGAACCCTCGGCTTCGTCTGATTCCAGCGCCCCCGGTAGAATGCCGGGGAAATGGCGACCAAAGTATTCACGACCGATATCAAGGTAGGCATGTTCGTCGCCGACCTGGACCGGCCGTGGATCGACACGCCGTTCCTCCTGCAGGGTTTCCTGCTGGAAGAAGAGGACCAGGTCTCGGCATTGCGCACCCATTGCCACTACGTGATGGTGGATCGGGAACGCTCGATCGGCGACGAATACGCAGCGCCCCCTCCCACGCCCACCAACACCGTCCCGCCCATGGGTACCCGGCAAGGGGGCATGACCCCGGCCGCGCGCGCCGCCACCACCACCTCGAAGGACGTCCCCCTTCCGCCTCCACCGCAGCACGAGGCGATCCGGCGCAACGCGCCCGCGCGCGACGGCAAGTTCGTGCGCCTCGAGGAAATTTCGCGCCGCACTTCCGGCGGCGACTACCCGCCGCCGCATATCGACGTCGCCAACGAAGGCGTGTTCGGCCGGGTAGTGTCGGGCTTCCGCGGACTCTTCGCGCAGCGACGCGAGAAGCTCTCGGCGACCGGCGGGTACTTTCCGCCGCCCGAGGTGGTGCAGGAAACACCGCAGGAGTACGAGGCGCGCGCTGCCCTGCTGCCCCCGGGCATCGAGGTCAAGAGCTACGCCAACCTGACTTCCGTCGAGGAAGAGGCGCCACGCGCCCGCGAAGTGGTGGTGCAGGCTTCCGACCTGCTCGACAAGCTCATGGGCGACATCCGGCTCGGGCAATCCTTCGAGGTGGAGCGCGTCGAGGAGATCGTCGACGAGATGGTCGAGAGCATCGTGCGCAACCCCCAGGCGCTGATGTGGGTCTCACGCCTGCGCGAGCAGGACATCGCCGCCTACGGCCACGGCCTGCAGGTCTCCGTCTACCTGACCTCATTCGGCCGCCACCTGGGATTTCCGCGCGCCCAGCTCACCAACCTCGCCCAGGTCGGCCTGCTGCTGGACGTGGGCAAGATGAAGCTGCCGAAGACGCTGCTGGAAAAGCGCGGGCGCCTCACGGACGAGGAATTCGAGCAGGCCAAGACCCACGTGGAGGTTGGCCTTTCGATCCTCAGCGAGACCCCCGATTTCGATCCCGAAATCCTGCTCGGCATCGCGCAGCACCACGAGCGCATGAACGGCGCCGGCTATCCCCACGGCCTCGACGGCAACGAGATCGGCGTCTACGGCCGCATGGCCGGGATCGTGGATTGCTTCGCCGCGCTCACCAACCACCGTCCCTACGCCTCCGCGGTCTCCTCATACGAGGCGCTGCGCAACATCACCGCCTGGAGCGGCGAGTTCTTCCACGAGGCGCTGGTGCAGCAGTTCGTCTCCTCCATAGGCGTGTTTCCCGTGGGATCGCTGATCGAGCTGTCCACGGGCGAGGTCGCCGTGGTGGTCGAACACAGCAAGGTGCGCCGCCTGAAGCCCCGCGTGCTGGTTGTCACCGGGCCCGACAAGACACCTGCAACATTCCCGACGATGCTGGATCTTCTTTATGAGCCCAAAATGGGGGGGCATGCCCCTGTGTTCATCAAGCGGGGACTGGCGCCAGGGGCCTACGGGCTGAACCTGTCCGACTTCTACCTCGCATAAGGATCGCGTGCCCGTCACCATCCCCAACGTCGCCGCAACGCAGCAGCCGGAACCCGGTGCCCGTGAGGAGATGCTGCGCTTCCTGGACCGTGAGAGCGCCATCGCTCGAGCAACGGACGGCAAGCTCGCGGTCCTGGTGGTGGAGCTGCGCCGCGTCGACCGCCTGCAGGCGCTCCTCAGAGGCCCCGCGCCCGCGACCACGATGGCCCTGGTGATCGATCGCATGCGCCGCGCGCTGCGCCCCGAAGACCGGCTGGCCGCGCTCTCCGACGAGCAGGTGTGCGTCGTCATACCGCGCCTTGCGCATCCCAGCCAGGCCGTGCTTGCGGCGGTCAAGCTGTTGCGGGTGCTGGATCGTCCGATCGCCCACGAAGGCGGCTCCGCGGTGCTGCGCCCCTGCGTTGGCGTCGCCTGCCTGCCGGACCATGGCTACGATCCCGCCGGGTTGCTGATGGCCGCCGACATCGCGCGCCACATCGCCGCCACGCGCGAAGAGGGCTATCACGTCATGCAGCCCGAGGATCGCGTCGAGACCGAGGTGTACCGTGGCCTCGACCTCGAACTCGAGCGCGCGATTCGCGCCAACGAGCTGGAGATGCACTACCAGCCGCAGGTGGAGCTCGCGACCAATCGCATCGTCGGCATCGAAGCGCTGGTGCGCTGGCGCCATGCCAAGGCCGGCGAAATCAGCGCCGAAACCATCGTCGGAATCGCGGAGCGCACCGGCCTCATCGGCACCCTCACCTTCTGGGTCATGAATGCCGCATTCCGTCAGGCGGCGCAATGGCAGGCCGCCGGCATCGCGCCGCGCGTGTCGCTCAACGTTTCTCTTTCGATGCTCACGGATCGCGAGCTGCCGGCCGTGGTCGACCAGTGCCTCAAGACCTGGAACGTTCGCCCCGAGCACGTGCTGCTGGAAGTGGCCGAAAGCTCCACGCTCGTTGATGCGGAGCGCTCGGTCGCCATCCTCACGCGCCTGCGTGGCGTCGGCGTGCAGATCGCGATCGACGACTTCGGCACCGGCTTCACATCGCTCGCGCACCTGCGCCGCCTGCCGGTCGACGAGCTCAAGATCGACCGGCCATTCGTGCGCGGCATGCTGGCCGACAAGGGCGACATGGCGCTGGTGCGCTCGGCCATCGACATCGGGCATAACTTCGGCTTGCGCGTCGTCGCGGAGGGCGCGGAAGACGCCGCCACGGTCGAAGAGCTCAAGCGGCTCGGATGCGATGTGGCCCAGGGGCATGCGCTGAGCCCCGCGCTTGCCGCCGATGAGCTCACGGCGTGGCTGCTGGCACGGGCCGCATCGAGCTCAACATCCAGCTGATCATCGTGGTCTCCGGCGAAACGAAGCATCAGGAGAAGATCGCTTTGCGCGTGGTATAAAACCCTTCATGAAAAGAGGGTTCTACACCATCATGGCGGCGCAGTTCTTCTCGTCGCTCGCGGACAATGCATTGCTCATCGCGTCGATCGCGATGCTGGTGCAGCTCAATGGGCCACCCTGGCTCACGCCGCTGCTCAAGTTCTTCTTCACCATCTCCTATGTGGTACTGGCGTTTCTCGTCGGCGCCTTCGCTGACTCGATGCCCAAGGGCCGGGTGATGTTCATCACCAACCTGATCAAGGTCGTCGGCTGCGGCTTCATCCTGTTCAATGAATTCCTGCGCATCGGCGACATGCCGGCCTACTGGCTGGTGCTGCTGGCCTATGCCATCGTGGGCCTGGGCGCCGCGGCGTATTCACCGGCCAAGTACGGCATCCTCACGGAGCTGCTGCCCCCGGAGCAACTGGTCGTGGCCAATGGCTGGATCGAGGGCCTCACGGTCGCATCGATCGTGATCGGCACGCTGCTGGGAGGCATGCTCATCGGCCCGCAGATCTCCACGATGCTGTTGCACTTCGACCTGCCGTTCATCGATACCAGCATCAACACCGCGCCCGAGGCCGCAGTGGTGGTGATCTCGTTTTTCTACGTGATCGCGGCCGCGTTCAACCTCGCCATCCCGGACACCGGCGCGCGTTATCCGCACCAGGACCGCCACCCGTGGCGCCAGCTGATGGTTTTCTCACAGTGCTTCGTGACGCTCTGGCGCGACAAGCTGGGCCAGATCTCGCTCGCGACAACGACGCTTTTCTGGGGCGCCGGCGCCACGCTGCAGTTCATCGTGCTCAAGTGGGCGGAGAAAAGCCTCAACCTGCCGCTGACCCAGGGCGCGGTGCTGCAGGGCGTTTCGGCGCTCGGCATCGCCCTGGGCGCGGTGCTGGCAGCGCGCTTCGTACCTCTGAAGCAGGCGGTCAAGGTGCTGCCCTTCGGCGTCGCCATGGGATTCGTGGTGATCTCGATGGTGTTCGTGCGCTGGATGCCGCTCGTCTACGTCCTGCTGATCGTGGTGGGCGCGATGGCGGGCTTCTTCGTGGTGCCGATGAACGCGCTGCTGCAGCACCGCGGCCACGTGCTGATGTCGGCGGGGCACTCGATCGCGGTGCAGAACTTCAACGAAAACGTGAGCATCCTGGTGATGCTGGCGCTCTACTCCGTGATGCTGCGCTACGACATGCACATCCACTTCATCATCGTGATGTTCGGGGTGTTTGTCTCAGGGACCATGTACATGGTGATGCGGTGGAATGCCGCGAACCATCGCGCTGATCCTGCGCTCGATCGCCTGATCGGCGAGGTTAAACACTAAGTAGTCAGGCCGGAGCCGCAGGCGCGGAAGGCGCAAGCGCCGTCTCGTCATCCTCGACAGTCGCCTTCGGCAGGAACATGTGCACATAGCCACAGCGCGCACACACCGCGCAATCGGCAGCGCTGTCGGCATCGAGGAAACTGAAGATCGCGTTGCCCAGGCTCACGCGGTGCTCCCAGAAGACATCATGGCTGCACACCATGCAGCGCAGGGGCTTGCCCTGCACGGTGACTGGGCCGACCTCGTGGCTCATCAGGAATCC
>JBDSMR010000085.1:0-9038 GCA_039915735.1 Usitatibacter sp.
CAACCTTCGCGGCTGCGTCGATCAGCTGCTGGCGGTTGTCCCCATCGGTCGCGATGCATTGCGTGCGGCGCTCGAGGCGGAAGGCTGCGAAGTGCTCGCTACTGATCGAACCCGGCGGGGCATGGGCGCAAGCCTGGCCGCAGGCATCGAAGCGAGCACCAGCCACGAGGGTTGGATCGTGGCGCTCGGCGACATGCCTTGCATCGGGCAGGTCACGATGGCTGCCGTGCGCTCGGCCCTTGACCAAGGCGCCGTGCTCGCGGCGCCGTTCGCGCGCGACGGCCGGCGCGGCCATCCGGTGGGCTTCTCGAGGGCGTTGCGTGACGCGTTGATTGCGCTCGATGGCGACGTGGGCGCACGCGCCATTCTCGAACATCACGCGCATGAGATCGTGCGCCTGCAAACAGACGATCCCGGAATTTTCATCGATATCGACACGCCGCAGGACCTCGCCGGCGTGAACCTCGCGCGGCCCTAGCGCGGCACGAACTGACCGGTGCGCGGGTCGATGTAACCGCTGCCGGCCTCGTGCAGGATGTGGCCGGTGCGCGGATCGATCGCGAATTTTCCCGTCGGTGCAACGGCCACGCCGCTGTGCGGAATGATCACCGGCCTCGGGGGTGAAGTCACCTCGATGTGCGCGACCCCACCTGGAGGTGGCGGGGCCGGCGCGATGTTCACCGGCACAACGATTGCAGGCGAGGGCTCGATGGCCGCGCGCGCCGGACGTTTCTCCCCGGGCATGGCTTCGCGTAACCTGCCGGCCGGGCTCTTCAGCAGTCCCGCCAGTTCTTCCCGCGCGGTCTCGCGCTGCCCCGGCGTCGATTCCCGCGCGCCGATGACGAGCTGCAGTTCACGCATGCGGGTCTCGACACTTTCCGCTGGCGGCCATTGCGGCGTGTCGAGCGCAAGCGCGGGGAATGCGGCGCACGCAAGCATCGCGAGCGCGAGGCGCAAGGACTCAGCCCTTCTTGCTCGGCGGGTACTTCTCTCCCGCCTCGATGCGCGTGTTGAGGATGTTCTGCCTGGGCGGCAGCGGGCAGGTGGTGAACTCGCTGAAGGCGCACGGCGGGTTGTAGGCGCGGTTCAGGTCCAGTTTGAACGGCACGCCCGCCTTCGGCTTCTCCTCGACGTAGAGGAAGCGACCGGAGCCATAGGTGCTGTCGCCGGCGGTCTGGTCCTTGAAGATGATGAAGAGGCCATCGTCGTCGCCGACTACGTCGAGGCGATAGGGACGCCCGCGAACGTCGAACTGCACGTAGCCGGGAGACGGCTCGTCGGAGACCTCGTCGAGGACGTTGACGATCGGCACCTTGCGCGGCGGATCGTAGGGCACGAAGGTGGCATTGACGTTGTAGTTGTCGTCGACATCGAACCAGTTGCGCGAGCCGAAGTTCTTGCGAACTTCGCTCTCCTTGTCGGCCAGCCGCAGGATGTATTTTCCGTTGCGCTCGATCACCTGGAAGGAGGCGCGGCCGTTGGTGACCCAGTCCTTGCTTTCGCCCTGCGTGACCAGGACTCGCTCGCTGAAGTCGCCGTCCCAGGAGCGCATCTGGTAGCCCTCGACCAGCTTCACCGTCACCTTGCCCGGCTCGATCCAGACCGATCCCATGCCAACAGGCCCCAGGCCACTGGGAAAAACGACGTCGTTGCGTGCGCCGGTCCCGAAGGTGTTTTCGCCCTGCTTGAGCGGATAGCGGCCGGCGAGCGTGAGCCAGCCGTTGTCGCGGCGCAGGCCCATCTCCGCCTTGGCGCGCCAGTCCTTCACCGTCTTCACGTAGGCCGGATCCAGGGCGATACCCTGGGCCATCGCGGCCGACATGAAACAAGTTGTAACGAGTGTTGCGAAAATGGCACGGGTCGTATTCATGGTTCCGATTTTATATCCCCAAGGAATTCGCAGAGCAAGCGGTGGAAATGGTGCACCCCGCGCTCGCGCGTGGGTGAATACCGCCCGGCCTTGTACAGACGCGATCGCACGCCGCGCTGCACCCCTTCCACGATCGCCTCATCTTCCGCCTCCACGCGGTCCAGCGCTGCGCCGGCACCCGTCTCGAGCTTCGATTCATCCCAGACGAAGGAACGGAATATCACGCGCGTGAGGTCGATTGCGAGCGGCTCGACCACGTTGAGCGAAAGGCCCCAGGGGTAGAAGTTGAGCATCAGGTTGGGGAAGATCCACCAGTAGCGTGCGGCGATTTCGCCGTCGGCGTCGCGCGCCAGTTGCAGGTTGGAATAACGCCGCAACTCACTCGCGTAACTGGTGTAGTCCACCACTTCGTTGAGCCCTGCGTGCACGAAGGGGATATGGAAACCCTCGAGGTAGTTCTCGACGTAGAGCGCCCAGTTGGCGTGGACTTCGAAGTCACGATCGCGCGAATCGTCGTAGGTGAGTTGCGTGACGGGATCGCTCGCGACACTCGCCAGCGCATCGCCGAAGAAGCTGTCGAACGATGCGCGCGGCGCAAGCGACGCAAACGCCTGGCCCGCCCACTCCGCAAAAGTCACCTGCGGGAGGTTGTCCGTGGGCGAAGGGAAATTGCGCGCGTCCTTGAACTCCGGCATGAAGGTCATGCGTCCCGAGAGGTCGAAGCGGCGCGAGTGGTAACTGCAGCGGATTTCCTTCGCGCGGCACGGCGCGTTCACCAGGATGTTGCCGCGGTGGGTGCAGACGTTGGACATGCAACGCAGGTCACCGGCGGCGTCGCGCGCGAGCAGCAGCGGTTCGTCCAGGTAACCGGGCAGCATCATGCGCGGCGCCAGCGACGAAGGCTGCGCGACATCATCCAGCGTGCCCAGCCACTGCCAGCTGCGCGTGAAGACGTGGTCCTTCATGCGTTCGTAGGCAACCGAGTCAGTGTAGAACGCGCCTGGCAGCGTGTGGGCCACGGTGATGTCGGGATCAACGGAGTAGCTCATTCGAGCGCCACCAACACATCCGCGGGCTCAAGCGTCTCGAGGCAATTGGTGTGGCCCAGCGGGCACACGCGCGCGAAACACGGGCTGCACGAGAGCCGCAACGAGATCACCTTCGCGTGTGGAGAAAGCGGCGGCGTGAACGCAGGGCTCGATGAACCAAAGATCGCGGCTGTGGGCCGGTCGAGGGCTGCGGCGATATGCATCAGCCCCGAATCGTTGGTGACCACGCGCTGCGCCACCGACATGAGGTCGATTGCCTCGTCGAGCGAAGTGCGGCCTGCGAGGTTGATGCAGATGCCGCCGCAGAGCTTCTGGATTTCCGCGGTGACGTCCTGGTCCTTGCCCGATCCGAAGAGCCACACCTGGTAGCCGCGCGCGACCAGTTCCTTCGCCAGCGTTGCGAAATGCCGCGGCGGCCAGCGCTTCGCCGGACCGTATTCCGCGCCAGGCGCGAATGCCGCAACCGGTTTCGAGATTTCGAGCTGGTACTTCGAAAGTGTTGCGGTGCGCGCCGCTTCGTCCACGATGAGACGTGGATTGGGAAGTGGCCTGCGAAAACCTTCCCCGGCGGGCTGCGCAAGCGCCGCATACCGCTCCACGATCAGCGGCAACGTGGCCTTGTCGAGTTTGCGCACGTCGTTGAGCAACCCGAAACGCATCTCGCCGCGCCATCCGGTGCGAACAGGGATGCCGGCGAACCAGGGAATCAGCGCGGACTTGAGGCTGTTTGGCAGGACCACCGCGCGGTCGTATCGGGGAAGCGACTTCGCGAAAGCGCGCCGTGCAGAAACCTGGAGGTCGCCGTGGCCGAAGGGCAGCGCCAGGGTCCTGTCGACTTCCGGCATGCGGCGATAGACGGGCAGGGCCCAGGGCGGGCCGAGCACATCAATGGCGCCGGGCGGATCGGATTCCTTCAAACGCACGAGCAAGGGGTGGGACAGGACCGCGTCACCAACCCACGAGGGCGAGACGATGAGCGTTCTCATGAGATTGGATCCCCGACGGCTCGGGGATGACGGACCCTAGTGGCCAGGCGCCACGGGGCCGGTCAGCTTGTACAGCGTGCCGCAGTACGGGCAGCGCGCCTCGAGAGTCTTCTCGATGGGCAGGTAGACGCGCGGGTGCGTGTTCCACAGCTTCTGCGTAGGCAGCGGGCAATGCAGGGGCATGTCCGCGGCCGTGACCTCGATCGTCTTCTGGTTCATCTCGGTCGGCAGCGACATCACTTCTTCTCCGCGACCGGTGTGAGCCAGTGGTGGTACTTCGGATTGCGGCCGTGGACGATGTCGAAAAACGCCGCCTGGATCTTTTCCGTGATCGGCCCGCGCGAGCCGCTGCCGATGACGCGGCGGTCGAGTTCGCGGATCGGCGTGACTTCGGCCGCGGTGCCGGTGAAGAACGCCTCGTCGGCGATGTAGATGTCGTCGCGTGTAAGGCGCGTCTTCTCGACCTCGATGCCGAGGTCGCCGCAGATCGCCTGCACCGAGCGCCAGGTGATGCCGTCGAGTGCCGTGGTGAGCTGCGGCGTGTAGATGCGGCCATCCTTCACGATGAAGATGTTTTCGCCCGCGCCCTCGGCCACGAAGCCGTCGGTGTCGAGCAGCAGGGCTTCGTCGTAGCCGTCGCCCGTGGCTTCGAGGTTGGCGAGGATCGAGTTGGCGTATGTGGTCGCGACCTTTGCTCGCGCCATCGTCACGTTGACGTGGTGGCGGGCGAAGGACGAGGTCTTCACGCGGATGCCCTTCTCGAGGCCGTCCTCACCGAGGTACGCGCCCCAGGGCCACGCCGCGATGGCGACATGCACCTTGGCACCGACCGGCGAGACGCCCATCTTCTCGGAGCCGTAGAACGCCAGCGGACGCAGGTAGCAGCTCTCCAGCTTGTTGACGCGCACCACCTCGCGCTGCGCCTGCATCAACTGCTCCTTCGAGAACGGCACGTCCATCATGTAGATCTTGGCCGAGTTGAAGAGGCGGTTGGTGTGCTCCTGCAGCCGGAAGATGGCGGTGCCGATCTCGGTCTTGTAGGCGCGCACGCCTTCGAACACGGAAAGGCCGTAATGGAGGGAATGGGTGAGCACGTGGGTATTTGCGTCGCGCCAGGGCACGAGCTTGCCGTCGTACCAGATCTGGCCGTCGCGGTCTGCCATCGACATTGGGGTCAACTTTCGATTCGGGGACCGCAAATTCTAGCTGTTTAACCGTTCCGGCGCACCGGGTGGCCACGGGGTTCTGTGCCATAATCTTCGCGCAGTCCTTGCACAACAAAAATTTGATTCAGAAGCCGCGCGATGCCCCAGGACTCGACCGATTCGCCAGTGATTGATCGAACAGCCGCGCCTGCCAGGGCCGCGGCGGGGCCTGCGCCGTCCCCCGAGGAACAACTCTCGGGCGACATGCTGATGCTCACCACCGGCTTCATGATGTGCGCGGCCATGCTGTGGCTGGCCATCTACTGGTCCATGGGCTACCAGTACTCCACCGCGATACCCCTGATCTTCCAGTTCCTGTCCGCGGGCACCATCTGGGCCTATTACAAATACCGCCGGCTCTACACCTTCGCGATCATCCAGCTGGGGCTGATCCTCTTCACGCCGTTCGCCATGCAGTGGTCGATCGGCAACTTCGTGAACGCCTCGGGCGTGAGCCTCTGGGGCCTGATGGCGCCGGTGGGCGCGGTCACGGTGCTGGGCACGCGCCAATCGATGCCGTGGTTCTTCGGCTGGCTCTTCATGACGGTCATGGCCGGTGTCTTCGACTACCTGCTGGCCGGCACCGTGAAGAGCTTCGACCTCTCCACGGTTGCGGTTTTCTTCGTGCTCAACTTCGCCGCCATCTCGGTGATGATCTACTCGCTGCTCTGGTACTTCGCCAACGAGAAGCAGAAGCTGCGCTACCAGGTGGATGCCTCGCACGAGGAACTGCGGCACGAGAAGGAGCGTAGCGACAAGCTGCTGCTCAACATCCTGCCCCCGGCCATCGCCGAGCGCCTCAAGCGCAACGAGGTGAACATCGCCCAGGGCCACGCGGACGTGACGGTGATGTTCGCGGACATCGTCGGCTTCACCCGCATGACGGAAGAACTCTCGCCGGTCGAGACGGTAAAGATCCTCAACGACATCTTCACCATCTTCGACGACATGGCGGACAAGCACAACGTGGAGAAGATCAAGACCATCGGCGACGCCTACATGGCCGCGGCGGGCCTGGAGCAGGGCGCGCAGATCCACTATGCGGACGCGGTGGCGCGCATGGCGCTCGACATGCAGGAAAAGATCGCGGAGTACCGCGAGCGCACCGGCGAGCGCATCGAGATTCGCATCGGCATCGGCACCGGACCGGTGGTGGCCGGCGTGATCGGCAAGAAGAAATTCATCTACGACATGTGGGGCGACACCGTCAACATCGCCTTCCGCATGGCCGCCGACGCCTACTCGGGCGCGATCCAGGTGGACCTCACCACGCATCGCCGCCTGTACAACCGCTTCCGCTTCGACGAAGCGCACGAAGTGGAAATCAAGGGCAAGGGCCGCATGCAGGTGTTCCATCTGATGGGCGCGCTCGAATCCATTCCCGCCCGGCCGGCCAGCACCCCGACCGCGGCCTAGCCTGCGAACACGGCGCGCCAGAGCGCCTTTACCGCCGCCCTCTCCGGCGCCAGATCCTCCGCTGCCAGCGTCACATTCTCTTCGTCGTTGAGCGCGCCCAGGTGGCTGCGATGGCGCATCTCGAGGTACGCGTTGGCCGCGGCTTCGGCGATGCCTGCGTCGATGAGGCCGAGTTTTCCCGCGCGCTTGAGCAACGTGTGGTTGCCCTTGTTCTCGCGCAGCTCGCGATGGGCTGGCCCATCGGCCAGCACCAGCGCCTGCACGCAGAACTCGAGGTCGATGATGCCGCCTTCGATATGCTTGATGTCCTGCGCGTCGGCCTTGTGCTGCGCGCGCATCTTGACGCGCATGGCGACGATTTCCTCGAAGAGTTTCACGCGCTCCCGTGGCTGCGAGAGGATCTGGTCGCGAACTTCCTCGAACTGCGCGCCCGCGACGGGGTCACCGGCGCAAGCACGCGCGCGGGTGAGCGCCTGGTGTTCCCACGTCCACGCGCGCTTCATCTGGTAGTCGCGAAACGAGCTGACCGAGCTCACCATCAGCCCCTTGATGCCGTCGGGACGCAGTCGCAGGTCGATGTCGTAGAGCACGCCCGCGGCGGTGAGCGTCGTCATCCAGTTGTTGACGCGTTGCGCCACGCGCGCGAATTGCTCCGCGTTGCCGGCCATCTGGTCTTCGTAGACGAAGATGATGTCGAGGTCGGAGCCGTAACCGAGCTCCTTGCCACCGAGCTTGCCGTACCCGACGACACACAGGCCGTCTGCGGCGACGCCCACGCTGCGCGTCGCCGCCGCCAGCGTTGCATCGAGAATGATGTCGGCCAACGCGGCCAGCTCGTCGGAGAGCGCCATCACCGGCAACGCGCCTTCGATGTCCGCGATTGTCAGGCGCAGCACCTGGCGCTGCTTGTAGTGGCGAAGCTGGTCGAGCAGCCGCTCGACGTCATCGTCACACTCGGCGCAGTCGATGCGCAGTGCCCGGCGCTCCTGTGTCCAGTCGATCGCATTCGAGGTGGCCACGCGCGTGAGCTCGTCGAGCAGGATCGGGTGGCGCGCCAGCAGCCGGGCGGCCCAGGCGCTGCGCGCCATGAGTTTCGCCGCGCGCGTGAGTACCTGCGGGAATTCGAGCAGCAGCGAGAAATACGAGTCGCGCCCGTCGATCGCCTCGATCAGGTCGATGAGCCGCAGGGCTACGATTTCGCTGCCCCCTTGCGCCGCCGCCGCGGCGACCACTTCAGGAAACAGCTTCTCCACCTTGGCGCGGCTCGCGGCCGAGATCGACCGGTAGCGCCGCGAGCGGGTGTAATCGATCAGCCGCTTCGCGACCGGTTCCGATTGTGCGATGCCGGCTTCCTTCAACTGCTCGGCAAGGACCTCGGGTTCGGGCGCCGATTGCGGATCGGAGAGCAGGGCGCCCAGCCGTGAGGTGGGGCGTGAGGCGGGCGCCTGCTCGAAGAGCGCGTTGAATGCCGACTGCACCTGGGCGCGATGCTCGTCGAGCGCGGCCAGGAGCGATGCGTAGTCGGGAAAATCCATGCCCTCCGCGATGATCGCCTGGTGTCCGGGCGTGCGCGGCAGTGCCTGCGTCTGCTGGTCGTCGTAGTACTGCAGCCGGTGCTCGAGCTTGCGCAGGAACGCATACGCCTGCGCCAGCCGCGTGACGCGCTCCGCTTCCATCAATCCGAGGTTGCCCTCGACCCGCAGGGCCTCGCGCGTCGAAGTGGTGCGCAACGCCGCTTCGCGCCCTCCACGCACCATCTGGAACAGTTGCACCGTGAACTCCAGCTCACGAATGCCGCCGTTTCCAACCTTCACGTCGTCGCTCTTGCGCCGCTGCACCGCGGCGTCGGCGATACGGCCGTGCATGTCGCGCAGCGACTCCAGCATGCCGAAGTCGAGATAGCGACGATAGACAAACGGGCGCACGCGTTCCGCAAAGCCCTCGTCGGAGCCGGCGACCACGCGTGCCTTCATCCATGCGTAGCGCTCCCACGGCCGCGCATGCGCGATGAAGTAGTCCTCCAGCCCATTGAGCGGCGTGACCAATGGCCCGCTGTCGCCGAAGGGCCGCAGGCGCATGTCGACGCGGAACACCTGGCCTTCGCCGGTCAGCTCGGAAAGGAGCGCGATCACGCTCCTGCCGGCCCTGACGAAGAATTCCTGGTGCGCAATCGGGCGCGGGCCGGTGGTTTCGCCGTCTTCCGCGTAGAGGAAAACCAGGTCGACGTCGGAGGACACGTTGAGCTCGCGGCCACCGAGTTTTCCCAGGGCGGCCACCACCAATCCGCCACCCGCGGGCATTCCGTGCACTTCGGCAAGTGTCCTTTGCGCCTGCGCCGTAGCCGCTGCGATGGTGGTATCGGCCAGCGCGGTCATGGTCTCGAAGACCTCGTCCAGCCCCGCCAGTCCGTTGAGGTCGCGATGGGCGAGGGTGACCATCACCCGCTCGCGCAGCCGGCGAAGTCGCGAGGCGAGGTCGTCGCCCGGCCCCAGTTCGGCGGCCATTTCCGCGC
>JBDSMR010000165.1:0-6023 GCA_039915735.1 Usitatibacter sp.
TGCAGCTCCTCGTTGGAGGACTGCACTTCCTCGTTGGCGCTCTGCAGCTCCTCGTTCGCGGCTTCCTGCTGCTCGATCACCGACTGCAGGTAGTCGCGCGTGGCGGAGAGCTCCTGCTTGAGCCGGATGAGCTCCTTGGCCACGTCGCCTTCATCCGGGCCGGGGGAGCGCTGCACCATCGCTTCCGCATCCAGCAGGCGGACGCGCGCCTCCACGCTTTGCGACGGCTCCTCGAACAGCACCAGCAGTGACCCACCCCCCGCGGAAGCCCCCTTCAGCGGCAGCACCACGATGTCGACGGCGCGCCAGCCGCCGTTGGAGCGGACCTTCAGGCCCTCTTCACGCGTCGGCAACTGGTCGCGACGCGCGCGCGAGACGGCGCCACGCACCGCCACCATCAGGCCTTCGCGCAGCATCTTGATGAGGTTATGGCTGGCCTTGCCGGGTGGCGGACGCAGGAACGGGCTGGTGTCGCCACGGAACTGCAGGATCTCGAGGTCCTGGTTGATCACCACGCCGGGCGGGGCGTAGCGGATCAGCAGCAGGCGGTCGGCCTCGCGTTGCGAATCCGCATGGGCGGGCTCCACCACCTGCGGCGGCGCCACGCCCGCGTGGGCAATCCAGCGCGTGCCATTGGAGGGCACCGTGACCGACGTCCTGGGACCCTGCTTCTTCACGTAGATCTTGTTGCGCGCGTCCAGCAGGTCGAAGAGTTCGCGATAGGAGCCGATGGTCTCGGAGCCACCGAGCCACAGGTGGCCGTGGCCACGCAGCGCGTAGTGCACCAGCGGGATCAGCCGCTGCTGCAGCGCCGGCTCGAGGTAGATCATCAGGTTGCGGCAGGCGACCAGGTCGATGCGCGAGAAGGGCGGATCGGCCAGCACGTTCTGGCGCGCGAAGATGCACATGTCGCGGATCGGCTTGCAGATGCGATAGCTGCCGTCGACCACCGCGAAGAAGCGCCGCAGCCTCTCGGGGGAGACGTCCTGCGTGATGCCCTTGGGGTAGATGCCGGTGCGGGCTCGCTCGATGCCGGCGCCGTTCACGTCGGTGGCGAAAATCTGCAACGAAGCGCGCCGGCCCGATTCCTCGAGGTATTCCGTGAAAGCCATCGCGAGCGAATACGCTTCTTCGCCGGTGGAGCAGCCGAGCGCCCAGATGCGCACCGGGTCCTGGCGCGAGCGGTCCTCGGTGAGTTTGGCGAATACCGTGGCCTTGAGCGCCTCGTAGGCTTCCGGATTGCGGAAGAAGCTGGTGACGTTGATGAGGACGTCTCGGTAGAGCGCCTCGACCTCGACGGGGTCCTCGGCCAGGAGTTGCAGGTATTCGGCCGCGGTATCCACCCGGTGCAGCAGCATGCGGCGGGTGATGCGCCGGTACATCGTGTTGCGCTTGTACTGCGAGAAGTCGACACCCTGCTCGCCGCGCAGCGCTTCCAGCACGCGTTGCATATCCGCGTCGCTCAACAGCGCTGCGGGCTGGTCAGCGGGCGCGATGTAGGGGTGCGATGCGATGCGCGCGAGTTCCAGCGCGATCTCTGAAGGCGGCAGCACGTAGTCCACGGCGCCCCCCGCGAGCGCGCTGCGCGGCATGCCGTCGTGCTCGGCCGTGTTGTCCTGCACGAAGGTGATGCCGCCTGCCGCCTTGATTTCCTCGATGCCCAGCGTGCCATCGCTTCCGGTGCCGGAAAGCACGACGCCAATGGCCTTGTGGCCGTGTTCCTGGGCGAGCGAGCGCATGAACTGGTCCACTTGACGCGCGGCGCCCCGCGCTGCCGTGCGCAGGGAGAGGTGCAGCGCGCCGTTGGCGAGCACCATGGAGCTGGCCGGGGGGATCACGTAGACATGGTTGGGCTCCACCGCCCCGCCGTCGCGGGCCTGCTCAACCGGCATGGTGGTGCGGCGGCTGAAGATCTCGGCGAGAATGCTTTCATGGTCCGGGGACAGGTGCTGCACCAGCACGAAGGCCATGCCGGTATCGGTGGGGAGCGCCTGCAGCATTTCGCCGAAGGCCTCGATGCCGCCGGCGGAGGCGCCGATGCCGACGATCGGAAACGGCAGGCTGGTTTCGGGCGTTGCGTGATCCGCGGCCGCCGGATTCACGGCCGGCAGGATCGGCGCTTCTTCGTGGCCGGTCGGATCCTTCGGCGGACTCTTGCCTTGCATGGGGATGCTCTTGGGGACAGGGTTGGATTATGCGGCACGGCGGTCGCGCCTCAGCGATCCTGTGTCAGAATCCTGCCAATGTATCGCCCCTCCTTTTTCGGCGAGGATCTGCAATCCGGTGGACTCGAGGCGGACGGGCTGCGATTTGCCTGCCTCGCGCTCAATGGCGCGCGGGCGCCGGGCGACGCCGGGTGGATTCGCATCTGCGTGCCCCTGGGCAAGAAGGCGATTTCAGTGACAGTTGGCGGCGCGGCGCAACCCAGCGTGGCACTCGCCGAGCGCGACATCGCCATTGTGCGGGCGGGCCGCGCGTGCAGCCTCAAGTCGGAGGCGCCAACCCTGGTCGGCGTGCTCTGGCTCGACAACGACCTGTTCCTGCGACATGCGCAGGCGGCGCTGGGCGTCGCGATGGAGCTCACCGAGGAATTCGTGGCGCCGGACGCCTACCTGAGGCGCCTCGCCAGCGTCCTCAAGGCCGGCCTTCGCGTGGGCCGCCCCGCCGGTCGCGACTACCTCGCCACCCTCGCACGCGATGTCTCTGCCCACGTGGCATCCGCCTATGCCGAACCGCGCACCCAGGCGCGCATCCGCGGCCTGTCCGCCGAGCGCCTTTCGAAATCCCTGGCAATGATCGAGGAACGCCTGTCGCAGCCCCTGCGGGTCGAGGACCTGGCCGATGGCGCCCATATGAGTGCTTTCCATTACGCGCGCATGTTCAAGGTTTCCACGGGGCATGCGCCGCATTTCTTCATCACCATGCGGCGCATCGAGCGCGCCAAGGAGATGCTGTCTGAAACCGTGATGCCCCTGGCGGAAATTTCCGAATCGCTGGGTTACGCAACGCAGGCGCACTTCACCGGCGTATTCCGCATGCACGCGGGGTTCACGCCCCACGCGTACCGGCGGCGTTTCAGGCCCGGCCGGCGCGTTTTGCCCCCCGCAAGCTGAGCCGGCCGGGCATCAACCTGGTTGCCGCCGTCACCGGCAATGCGGGCCTCGGGGTCACGGCGCGCAACGTCGCGCTTTCGCTGCAACGGCACGGCGTTGCCTTCACCATCCTCGACATGCAGCACTCCTGGGGTCAACGCGTCCCCGCTCCCGGCATCGACGCTCCGGTCGTGCAGACGGCGGAGGAACTGGTCCATCCGATCAACCTGTACGTGTTGTCCAACCAGGGCTTCGAGAAGGTGTTCACTTCGCATCCGAAGCTGCTCGCGCGCGGGCGCTTCCATGCGTCGTGGGTCTGGTGGGAGGCGTCCACGCTGCCGCCCTCATGGGCGTCGATGTTGAGCACGCTCGATGTCGCCATCGCCGGCTCGCCCTTCCTCGCGCAGGTGTTGTCGACGGGGCTCGCCTTCACGCCGGTGATCGAGGCCAGGCATCCGCTTGCGCTTCCGGAAGTGATCACCCCCAACCGCGCGCGTTTCGGATTGCCTGAGGGCGCCACGATTTTCTCGGCGAGCTTCGATCCCAACAGCGACCCGATGCGCAAGAACCCCGCGGGCGTGATCCAGTCGTTTCGCGCGGCGTTTCCTTCGGAGGATGGCGTGCGCCTCGCCATTCGCATGAACAATGCCGGCGGCCCGGTGGCCGACGAGGTGCTGCGCGAGATGCACCGCTTCGCGCAAGGCGATGCACGCATCGTCTTCATCCTCGAGCCGCTCTCGTACGAAGGAATCCTCTCGTTCTACGCCAGCAGCGACGTGTACGTTTCGCTGCATCGCGGCGAGGGCCTGGGGCTGGGACTGATGGAGGCCATGGCGGTTGGAAAGCCGGTGATCGCGACGGCGTGGTCGGGCAACACCGGATTCATGGGCTGGGACTGCGGCTGCCCGGTGCGCTATCGCATGATTCCGGTGAATGGCGCGTGGGAGTTCTTCAAGCCGGCGTTCGCGGGCAATGCCACCTGGGCGGACCCGGTGCTGGACGATGCGGTGCAGTGGATGCGCAAGCTGCATCGGGAACCTGGTTACCGGCTGTCACTTGGGGAGGCGGCCCGCAAGGCGATGGACGCGCACCGCGCGCGCGCCGAGGGCCGCGAATGGATCGACGCGCTGGAGAATGTGTGGCGCGCCCGGGAATTCCTTCCACAGGTTCCAGGCAAGCTTTCATCGAGGGTGGTGTAAGACTGCGCTGATAGGAATGCGCGCCCTGCGGGTGCAGCATGAAGGCTCAGATTGAAGACGCATTCGCTCTTCGGAACCGGCGCCATCGCGGCGACGCTCACAGGAATATGACCAGGACGCGCCGCTGGGTGATTGCGATTGTTGTTGTCCTGTTGCTCCCCTTCGTGGCGCTCGGGGTGCTGCTGATCGTGGCGCAATCGGAGTGGGGCGAGCGTTTCATCGAGGCGCGTGCATCGGCCGCGCTCGAGCGCGACGTCCACATCGAAGGGATCTCCATCAAGCTGGAATGGCCGCCGCGCATCATCTTCGCCAAGTTGCGCATCTCCAATCCACCATGGGCGAAAACGAAGGACCTGATCGACGCAGAGGGTTTGTACGCACGTGTTGCGGTGCCGCCGCTATTCGGCGGCAAGGTCGTGATCCCTTCCGTTGGCGCGCGCCACGCGAATGCCGGCCTCGAAATCGAAGGCGACAAGGCCACCTGGAAGTTCGGCAAGGAATCGAAGGGTGAGAGCCGCATGCTGCTCGGCATGGTTTACCTCGACGACGGCCACATCAAGTTCATCGATGGCGGCGAGAAAACCGACCTCGACATCGACGTGAAGGGTTCGGCGGGCGAGGGCGGTGCCATCGAGGCGCGCGGGAAGGGCCGCTTCCGCGGCGAGGCGGCCACGGCCGTCGCCACCATTCCCAACCTCAATCCCCAGCACGAGGCGCCGCTGGATCTGAAGGGCACAGCCACCATTGGCAAGACCCGGGCCGATGCGCAGGGCACCCTCACCACCGACGGAAAATCGCTCGACCTCAAGTTTCGCCTCGCGGGGCAGAACCTCAAGGACTTCGGCGGCATCACTCGCATCGTCTTTCCCGATTCGCCTCCGTATGACTTGTCCGGGCGCTTGCGCCACCAGGGCGGTGAGTGGACCTTCGATCCCTTCGCCGGAAAGATGGGTGACAGCGATCTCGCCGGCACCGCCACTTACGTGAAGACCGGCGCCAAGCCGATGTTCACCGCGAAGCTGCATTCGAAAGTGCTCGACTTGAACGACCTGGGCCCGCTGATCGGCGCACCTCCCGGCACTGGCGCCGGCGAGACGGCCTCCGCGGACCAGAAGGCGCAAGCGGCAAAGCGCGAGGCGGCCAATCGCGTACTTCCAGACCAGCCTTTCAGCACTTCGGCGTGGGGCAGGATGGACGCGGACGTGACGCTCGAAGCCACGCGCGTGCAGCGGCCGAAGCAGCTGCCGATCGACAAGCTCTCCACGCACCTGGTGCTGAAGGATTCGGTGCTCAAGCTGCAGCCGCTCAGCTTCGGCATCGCCGAGGGTCGCATCACTTCCAACATCACGCTCGACGCAACGAAGAATCCCGTTCGCGGAGACATGAAGGTGGACGTGCAGGGGCTCAAGCTCGCGCCGCTGTTCCCGACCGTGGATTCGATGAAGGACGCGCTCGGCACCCTTTATGGCCGCGCGGAACTGGTGGGGCATGGCACGTCGGTCGCGCAATTGCTTGGCACCAGCGATGGCAAGGCCGCCTTCGCGGTGGATGGCGGGCGCCTCAGCTCGCTGCTGGTGGAGCTCATCGGGCTCGACGTCGCCGAATCGATCCTGATGCTCGGCCGCAAGCACAGCCAGGTGCAGCTGCGCTGCATGGTGGCAGGTTTCGAAGCGAAGGGCGGCGTGTTCACTGCCACGGACTTCGTGCTCGATACCGACGACACCGTGGTGAA
>JBDSMR010000003.1:0-43215 GCA_039915735.1 Usitatibacter sp.
AAGGATTTGCCGGCAATGAACGGCCCGCCAAACTGCTGGATGCCTTCGCCCCACAGCTCGGCCAGGCGCGCGAGTTCGGCCTTGAGCGCATCGGATTGCGCGTGCAGCTCCATGCGTACGCCGCAGCTCATCGAGCAATCGTTGCGCACGTTGGCGAAGCCGCTATGCATCTCCGCGGCGGCGCAACGCGCGTAGGCACGAGCGCCGTCATCGGCGGGCCACACACCCGGATGACGTTCAGCCAGGTACTCCGCGATGGCGAGTGAATCCCAGACGATGCGCTCGCCGTCGTGCAGCGCGGGTACGCGCCCGCTGGGAGACTGGCCACTTTCCTTCACCTTGAAGCCGGATCCGAAGAAGTGCAGCTCCTCCTCGAAGTTGATGCCGAGTGCGCGCATCAGCACCCAGGGGCGAAGCGACCAGGACGAATAGTTCTTGTTGCCGATGTGCAGGGTATACATACGTGCATCCTATACTGGCGCATGAGCCGTCAGCTTTGGAGCGGCTGCAACGCCTCGAGCGCGGTTTCGAGGGTGGCGAACACGTTCGAGGTGCCGATATCCTCGAGGAAGCCGGCGCGCGAAAGCATCCCGCGCGGCTGATCGTTCAGTCCCACCAGCACCAGGCGGCTGCCGCGTTGGGAGAGCGAGCGCTGCAGGCTCTCGAAGGCGTCGAGGCCGGTGTTGTCGATGTAGATGACCTTGTGCATCTCGAAGATCACGGCTCGGGGCGGGTCGGCGCCGGGCGTGAGCAGCCCCTCGAGGCGCGTGACCGACCCGAAGAACACCGTCCCGTACAGCGCCCAGGCCTGCACGGAACCGCCGTCGGGCGTGGTCCTGCTCTCCTGCGGCAACGCAATCGGCTCGATCTTCGTCACCTGTGACATCCGGTAGATGAAGAACAGACACGAGAGCACCAGCCCCGCCTGCACCGCGACCGTGAGGTCGAAGATCACGGTGAGCGCGAGCGTCGTGAGCAGTGTCGCGCGATAGAAAAGCGAGAACCTTCGCAGCTCGCGAAGCTCCCGCCAGCTGACCATGTTGAAGGCGACCCATAGCAGGACCGCGGCGAGTGCGGCAAGCGGGATGAATCCCGCGATTGGCCCCAGCGCCAACAGCACCAGCAGCAGCGCTGCGGCGTGGACGATTCCCGCCACCGGCGAGCGTGCGCCGCTGCGGGCATTCGTCATCGTGCGGGCGATGGTCCCGGTCACCGCGATGCCGCCGAAAAGCGGCGAGACGAAGTTGGCGACGCCTTGCGCCATCAGCTCCTGGTTCGGGTCGTGCCGGTCGCCAATCAATGCGTCGGCCACGCGCGCGCACAGTAGCGATTCAATGGCGCCCAGCAGCGCGATCGCGACGGTGGGCGCGAACAGGTTCTGCGCTGTGGCCCAGTCGAAGTGCGGCAGCGCGGGGGTGGGCAGTCCGCGCGGCAGCTCGCCGAAGCGCGAAGCGATCGTCTCCACATGCAGGCCCAGCGCCCAGGCGCCGGCAGCGGAGCCCACGAGTACCACCACGGTGCTCGGCAGCTTCGCGGTCACGTAGCGCCAGTTTCCCGGCTTCGCGCTCTGGGGCGAGGGCCAGATCACGATCACCATCAGGCACGCGAGGCCTACCGCGACCGCCGCCCAGTTGACGTCGTGCAGATGCGCCGCGAGCACCGAGAGCTGCGAGAAGAAATTCGACGGCATGTGGTCGATGCGCAGGCCGAGGAAATCGCGCAGCTGCGAGAAGCCGATGATCACCGCGATGCCGCTGGTGAACCCGATCACGACCGAAATCGGAATGAAGCGCACCAGCGTGCCGAGGCGAAACGCGCCCATTGCGAACAGCAGCACGCCCGCCATCATGGTTGCGATCAGGAGGTTCGCGATGCCGTATTTCTCGGCGATCGCGTAGAGCATCGCGACGAAGGCGCCGGCGGGGCCCGCGATCTGCACCTTGGAGCCGCCGAGCAGGGAGACCAGGAATCCGCCCACGATCGCGGTGACGATGCCCTGGTCGGGCCGCACACCCGAGGCGATGGCGAAGGCCATGGCAAGGGGCAGTGCCACGAGGGCGACGGTGACCCCCGCCGCGGTGTCGGCGGCAAAGTCCGCGCGCTTGTATCCCTTCAGGCTTGTCCACAGGTGCGGCCTGAAGGAGAAGCGATACGCCGCGAGCCGCCGCCTCAACTAGACCGCTTCTACTGGCGCGTCAAGGTAGTAGCCGGCGCCGCGCTCGGTGCGGATGAGGGTCGGCTGGTTGGGGCTTTCCTCGACCTTCCTGCGCAGGCGCAGGATCTGGACGTCGATGGAACGGTCGTAGATGTCGTCGTGCAGCCGGCTCGATTCGAGCAGCTGGTCACGCGTGAGGATGCGCCCGGGCGCCTTGAGGAACGCGACCAGCAGCGCGTATTCGCTGTTGGTGAGCTCGACGTTGCGCCCGTCCGGTGCGCGCAGCTTGCGGGTGCCGGTGTTGAGCTCCCAGCCCTTGAAGCGGTAGGCGCGGACACTTTCCCCGCGGCGCGTGGCGCGCTTCTGCTCCGTGCGGCGCAGGACGGCCTTGATGCGGGCGAGCAGCTCGCGCTGGCTGAAGGGCTTGGTGACGTAGTCGTCCGCGCCCAGTTCGAGGCCCATCACGCGGTCCACTTCTTCCTTGCGGCCGGTGAGGATGATGATGGGGATGTCGAGGGATTCCCGCAGGCGGCGCGCGATGGCAAGCCCGTCCTCGTCGGGAAGTTTCAGATCCAGGATCACCAGGTCGACGATCTCGACCGCCAGCACCCGGTCCATGTCGGCACCGGTCTCGGCCACCGAGACCTGGAAATCATTCTCGGTGAGGTACTCCTTGATCAGCTCTCGGATCGCTACGTCGTCGTCGACGACCAGGATATGCGCTTCCACCGGTGCCTTGGGAGTTGGTCCGTTGCAGGCATTCTACCGCTGAAAGGCCTTATCATCCCCATGGGAACCCGATGAACGCCTCCACCCTCCCGACTTTCGAAGCGCAACCCACTTCACGACGACAGGTCGCCGCCTACGCGGTCTTCGCGCTGATGTACTTCGCGCTTGCGGCCTACGCGGCCAGCTTGCCGTTGCACGAGCGCCTGCCGATGTTCATCTGGCCGGCGCACGGACTGGCGCTTGGTGTTCTGCTGGTGGCGCCGGAGAAACGCTGGCCCGCCTACCTTGCGATGGTGCTCGTCGCGACAGTCCTGGTGGGCGTCATCGCCGGCGTGAGCTGGACCGGCATCGCGGCGACAACTGCCATCAATGTGGCGCAACCGCTGTTCGTGGCCGCGGGCCTGCTGCGCCTGGCGGGGCCGCGCGTGCAGGTCGACACCGTCAAGGGCCTCGCGTCACTCCTCATCGGCATGATCCCGCTGGTGGCCGCGATGGCGATCATCGACGGCGCCTTCTCCTTCCTCAAGTGGGACGCGCCCTTCAAGGAACAGTGGTCCGTGGCCTTCGTCTCCACGTTCCTCGGCATGGTGCTCACGGCGCCGCTGATCCTCGCGTGGAACCGCCGTGGCTATCGCCAGGCATGGGAACAGGCGCGCTCCCGCATGCCGGAGCTCATCGTCCTCTACGCGTGCCTGATCTTCGCCACCACGTATGCATTTTCGACGCGCCCGTCGGGCGAAGGCTTCATCCCGCCGCTGGCCTACCTGTGCGCGCCGTTCCTGATCTGGGCGGCGCTGCGCTTCGGCCTGCGCGCGGCCACGCTCGGACTCGCGATCTTCGGCCTCATCTGCTACTGGCACACCGGCCACGGCTTCACGCCGACCTCGAGCGAGGGCCTGCCCGATGTGAAGTCGCTGCTGCACCTGCAGTTCTACCTCCTCACCATCATCGTGACGACCCTCTTCTCCGCCGCGCTGCACGTGGAGCGCGAGGAGGCCGGGCGCGAGACGGAGGAGTGGCGCTACCGCCATGAGCGCGTGATCCGCGCCAGCGCGAGCCTGCTGTACGACATGAACCCGTACACCGGCGACGTGGTCTGGGATGGCGACACGCAGGCCGTCATCGGCACCGACGCGGCCAGCGTTTCGCGCGTGCGCGACTGGATGGCGCGCGTGCATCCCGACGACCGGATGAAGCTGAAGGGCCTGCGCCAGCAGCTCCTCAAGGGCGAGGTCTCGCACATCTCGATTGAATACCGCCTGCGGCGCGATGACGGCGCTTTCAGCACGCTCGGCGTCAACGCCTACCTGGTCGCGGACCCGGCGCAGGGCGAGCAGGGCAAGCGCGTCATCGGGTTCGTGAAGGATGTCTCGGAGAAGGTTCGCGCGGAAGAGGAGAAGCTGCGCCTCGAATCGCAGCTGCGCCAGGCGGAGAAGATGCAGGCGGTCGGCCACCTCGCCGGTGGCATCGCGCACGACTTCAACAACATCCTCGGCGCCATCCTCGGCTACGGCGAGCTGGCGCAAGGCAAGGCCAGGGGCGACAGCGACATGACGCGCTACCTCGACACCATCATGGGCGCGGGCAACCGCGCCAAGGCGCTGGTCACGCAGATCCTTTCCTATTCACGCGCCGAGGGCGCCGAGAAGATCCCGGTGATCCTCGCCCCCATCGTGCAGGAGGCTTGTGACCTGGTGCGCGGCTCGGCCACCAAGCGCGTCGAGGTCCACTGCACCATCGAGGATGCCCAGGCCGCGGTGCTGGGCGATCCGACGCGCCTGCACCAGCTGGTGATGAACCTGTGCACCAACGCGATCCAGGCGATGGACGAGGACGGCAATGTCGAGGTCGTGGTCGCGAAGGAGATCGTGCGCGAGGCGCGCAAGGTCCGCACCGGCGAGATCGGTCCGGGCGAATACGCGCGCATCACGGTCAAGGACTCCGGCCACGGCATCGCGCCCGAAGTCATCGACCGCATCTTCGAGCCGTTTTTCACCACCAAGCCCGCCGGCCGCGGTACCGGCCTTGGCCTCGCGCTGGTGCATTCGGTGGCCATGGAGCACCACGGCCTCATCGACGTCGTGAGCGAACTGGGCCAGGGCACAGCATTTTCGGTGTGGATGCCGCAGTTGCAGGGCGAGATCGGGCCGGTCGGGAAGACGCGAGACGAGCTTCCGCGCGGCGAAGGCCAGGCAGTGCTGGTGGTCGACGACGAGCCCGAAGTGCTGGCGGCGCTCGAGGAGATGCTCGCGACGCTGGGCTACGAGCCTTCGGGTTACCGCAACGGCCGCGAGGCGCTGGCGGCGTTGCGCGCCAATCCGAAGCGCTTCGAGGCAGTGGTGAGCGACGAGGTGATGCCCGAGCTCACCGGCACGCAACTCGCGCTCGAGTTGCGCCGCATCAATCCCACGCTGCCGATCCTGATCGCCAGCGGTTATGGCGGCTCGGGCTTCGAGGCGCGCGCGCTCGCCGCGGGCGTCAATCGCGTGCTGAAGAAACCCTACCGGATGCGCGAGATCGCCGAGGTCATGGCGGGGTTCTTTGCCACCAAGCCGTGAAATTACGGTTGCAACCAGGCCGTAACCTGCAGGTAATCGAGGCCCCGCAAAGTCCCTCCTGAGCCGCACACAAGAGTCGGCCGCAAAGCAGGATCGGGAGAGCCGTGGGTCAATCGTTGTCGCGCATCGCCGAGGACCTCGTCCGCGCGGCCAAGGCCAATTCCCTGGTGTGGCGGGGGATGACGCTGACCACGAGCTTCCAGCCCATCTATTCGGTGAAGGAAGCCGGCTGTACCGGCTTTGAAGCGCTGGTCCGCGCGCAGGACGAGGCCGGCAACGCCATCCGTCCCGAGCGCCTGTTCGCGAGGTCCTTCGAGGAAGGCGACGGCGTCCTGCTCGACTGGATCTGCCGCGCGCTGCACCTGCGCAAGTTTGCCACCCTGGACCCGGGCGACCGCATCCTGTTCGTGAACGTGAATCCCGAAGCCGCCGTGAAGGACGCGAAGTCGACACGCGAGTTCGCCGACCTGGTGCGCTTCTACGGGCTCACCCCCGACCGCGTCTGCATCGAGATCCTCGAAGACAGCTGCAGTGACGAAGGCCTGCTGCGCGAGGCAGTCTCGGGCTATCGCGCGCTCGGCGCGCAAATTGCGATGGACGATTTCGGCATCGGGCGATCCAATTTCGACCGCATCGTGGCGCTGCGCCCCGATGTCGTGAAGATCGACCGCTCGGTCCTCACCGACGCGGTGGGTGACCTCAAGGCGCGCCGCATGCTGCCCGCCATCATCGAGCTGCTGCACGAGGCGGGTGCCAAAGTGGCGATCGAGGGCATCGAGAGCGCCAGCGAAGCGCTGCTGGCGATGGATTCCGGCGCGGACCTGCTGCAGGGGTTCCACTTCGCGGCGCCCAGCGCCACGCTTCCCGACGATCCGCTCACCAAACGCATCCTGGGCGAGCTGCTGCGCATGCGCGGCGCCCAGCAGAAACCCGTCAACGCGCTCGTAGGAGCCCACTGACGCACCTTCGCTGGAACCGCGTGGCACTCCCGGTGGTCCTACCTGCGACCCCAAGGAGAAATCAACAATGACTGCCACGTCGAACAATTCGTCCCAGATGAAGCCGCAACTTACCGATGTGAAAACCCTGCGCGAGCAGGCACGGCGCCACGTCGAAGAAGGCGCGGTGACGGAAAACTACGGTGCCAACAAGGAGAAGGTGATCGAGCTCCTCAACGAAGCGCTCGCGACCGAACTGGTGTGTGTCCTGCGTTATCGCCACGACCACTACATGGCGCGCGGTATTCACTCGCACGCTGTCGCCACTGAGTTCCTCGAGCATTCCAACGAAGAGCTGGGCCACGCCGACAGCCTCGCGGAGCGCATCGTGCAGCTGGGTGGCGAGCCAAAATTCAATCCGGACGAGCTGACCAAGCGCAGCCATGCGGAGTACCGCATCGGCAAGACGCTGCAGGAAGCGATCAAGGAAAACCTGGTCGCCGAGCGCATCGCCATCGACAGCTATCGCGAGATGGTGCAGTACGTGGGTGACACCGATCCCACCACCCGCCGCATGCTGGAAGACATCCTCGCCGTCGAAGAAGAGCATGCCGACGACCTGGCTGACCTCCTGCAGGGCGCGCAGAAGAGCTGAGTGCTTTTGCAAGACGAAAGGCCCCGGCGATGCCGGGGCTTTTTTATGCGTGAGGGACTAAAAAAGCGGAACGCCGATCACGCCGATGCCCCGCCGATTGCCGCCGATAAAAGCAAAACGTTGAGTTGTCCGTGCCCAAACTTGCATAGTGCAAAACCCAGGCACCAAAACCATTCGCTCTTCCAGATTGCGGGGTGCATCGGCGGCAATCGGCGGGGCATCGGCGACATCGGCGTTCCGCTTGAAACGCAAGCGCAGCGAAAGGGCAAAAAAAATCCCGGCGTGAGCCGGGATTGAACAGGAGTAACAAAAAACACTTTTAGCGCGAGACGCGGCGCTCCCGGAAGGCAGGGGTGGCACGACGCGCGGGGAAGCTGGCTTCGGCCAGCTGGCGGGATTCTGCGAGGGAGGCTTCGAGGCGGCCGAGCAGCTGCTCGCGGCGCCCGGCGATGCGCAGCCAGGGATCGGAGGTGACACGGCCCCAGTTTTCGAGCGCCCAGCCCTTCATGGTGCGGATATGGCCGCTCAGTTGTTCGCCGTTCATCGTGAAATCTCCGGTAGTCAGTAGTCGGTAGGGTTACATCCAGCGGCCGCGTTCGCGCAGGGAAACTCGCTGCATGCGGGCGGTGAGTACAGCGCGCTGCACGGCCATGCAGTCGGTGCTCGCCTTGTCCGCGGCGCTGCGGGCGCAAAGGAGGTCATTGGTGATCGGAGCAGAGTCCTCGATCACGAGGATGTTTTCGCTGCCGATCGACCACTCGGATTTGGCCGGATCTTCCGCGGCGAGTCCCGTCGGAATGAGGCATGCGGTGAGGCCTATTGCGAGTAATTTTTTCATTTGGCCCTGCTCCCTTGTTCGTGAACCCATATTGACGAGGGGGCGCAGCCGGGACAGTCGGACGGACAGGGATCGTTCTTAGGAAGCGTCTGATACCTGTGTCAGAAAATTCCTACATTGAAGGACCAAAAAAAAGCCCGCCGAGCCAGGCGGGCTTTTACCTTTGTGAAGAAGCGCTTATTTCACGATTTCCAGGTGCTCCAGGCCAGAGCCGAGGTCGCGGTTTTTCGCATTCTTGCTCTCCAGCTTCACCTTGAGGCGCAGGTCGTTGACCGAGTCAGCGTTTCGCAGCGCGTCCTCGTAGGTGATCATGTCGGCCTCGAAAAGGTCGAAGAGCGCCTGGTCGAAGGTCTGCATGCCGAGCTCGCGGGACTTGCCCACCAGCGCCTTCATCTCGTGCACCTCGCCCTTGAAGATGAGGTCGGACATGAGCGGGGAGTTGAGCAGGATCTCGATCGCCGCGACCCGTCCCTTGGCGCCCTTCTTGGGGATCAGGCGCTGCGAGATGATCGCCTTCAGGTTCAGCGACAGGTCCATCAGCAGCTGCGCGCGGCGCTCTTCCGGGAAGAAGTTGATGATCCGGTCGAGCGCCTGGTTGGCCGAGTTGGCGTGAAGCGTGGACATGCACAGGTGGCCCGTTTCCGCGAAGGCGATGCCGAACTCCATCGTCTCGCGCTCGCGAATCTCGCCGATCAGGATGACATCGGGCGCTTGGCGCAGCGTGTTCTTCAGCGCTGCGAACCAGTTGTCCGTGTCCACGCCCACTTCGCGCTGCGTGATGATGCAGTTGCGGTGTTCATGGACGTATTCGACCGGGTCCTCGATGGTGATGATATGGCCGTAGCTGTTTTCGTTGCGGTGGCCGATCATCGCGGCGAGCGAGGTCGACTTGCCCGAGCCGGTGCCGCCCACGAAGATCACGAGTCCCCGCTTGGTCATCGCGACGTCCTTGAGGACGTGGGGCAGGCCCAGGTCGTCGAACTTCGGGATCTGCGTGGTGATGGTGCGCAGCACCAGGCCAACGCGGCCCTGCTGCACGAAGGCGTTGACGCGGAAGCGCCCGATGCCGGACGGCGAGATCGCGAAGTTGCACTCGTTCGTGGCCTCGAATTCGGCGGCCTGCTTGTCGGTCATGATCGACCGCGCCAGCTCCTGCGAATGCACCGGCGAAAGGCTTTGCTGCGACACCGGCGTCACCTTGCCATCGACCTTCATCGCCGGCGGGAAGCCGGCGGTGATGAAGAGGTCCGAGCCCTTGCGCGCGAGCAGGGCGCGCAGCAGGTCGTGCATGAATTTGAGACTCTGTTCGCGTTCCATGCTTCTTTCTCCTGGCGCTACGGACTCGGCGTATGTGTTGCTGTGGGGCGGGACGGGGCGCCGGGGGCCGAAACGACTCTGATGTTAATTCGGTTGGTGTTTGATGAGGCCTAGGCGCCGACGAAGGTGTCCTTGTTGGCGGCCTTCTGGCGTGCTTCCGGGTTCGAGATCAGGTTGCGCTTCACCAGGTCCTGCAGGTTCTGGTCCAGCGTCTGCATGCCGAGCGCACCGCCCGTCTGGATCGACGAGTACATCTGCGCGACCTTGGCCTCGCGGATGAGGTTTCGGATGGCGGGTGTGCCGATCATGATCTCGTGCGCGGCCACGCGGCCGGTGCCGTCCTTGGTCTTGCAGAGCGTCTGCGAGATCACCGCGCGCAGCGATTCCGAAAGCATCGCGCGGATCATTTCCTTTTCGGCCGCCGGGAACACGTCGATGATGCGGTCGACCGTCTTGGCCGCGGAAGACGTGTGCAGCGTGCCGAACACGAGGTGGCCCGTTTCCGCCGCCGTCATCGCCAGGCGGATGGTTTCCAGGTCTCGCATCTCACCCACCAGGATGATGTCCGGATCCTCGCGAAGCGCGCTTCGCAGGGCGTTGGAAAACGACAGCGTGTGCGGTCCGACCTCGCGCTGGTTGATCAGGCACTTCTTGGCTTCGTGCACGAATTCGATCGGATCCTCGACGGTGAGGATGTGGCCGTATTCGTTTTCGTTGACGTCGTTGACCATCGCGGCGAGCGTCGTGGACTTGCCGGAGCCCGTCGGGCCCGTCACCAGCACCATGCCGCGCGGAAACTTCGCGATCTCGGCGAAGATCTTCGGGCAGTTGAGCTGCTCGAGCGTGAGCACCTTGGAGGGAATTGTCCGGAACACGGCGCCGGCGCCACGGTTCTGGTTGAAGGCGTTGACGCGGAAGCGCGCGAGGTTGGGAATTTCGAAGGAGAAGTCGACCTCGAGCGTCTCTTCGTAAATCTTGCGCTGCGAGTCGTTCATGATGTCGTACACCATCCCGTGCACGTCCTTGTGCTCCAGGTTGGGGACGTTGATGCGGCGGACGTCACCGTGCACGCGGATCATCGGCGGCAGGCCCGCCGAGAGATGGAGGTCCGATGCCTTGTTCTTGACCGAAAAGGCGAGGAGTTCTGCGATATCCATTTTTGCTTATCCCTTGATGGCGGGGCGCTGCCCTTTGGAGTCTGGGGCGGGAGGGTTAGAATGCGCCTCGAAAAGTCGATCCGATTATGTCCACAATCGCCGCCAACCTGCAAGCCATCCGACGGCGTATTTCCGATGCGTTACAAGGGGATAGCCGCGCAGTCACACTGGTCGCGGTGTCCAAGCTGCAACCCGTGGAGGCATTGCGGGAGGCCTTTGACGCGGGATGCCGCGACTTCGGCGAAAACTATGTGCAGGATGCGCTTGCAAAAGTCGCCGCACTTGCGGGCATGCCCATCACCTGGCATTTCATCGGCCACCTGCAGACCAACAAGGCGCGCGACGTGGCCGAAAATTTCGATTGGGTCCATGGCGTCGATCGACTCAAGCTGGCCCAGGCGCTATCGAAGGCGCGGCCGCCGGCCCGTGGTGAGCTGAATATCTGCATCCAGGTGAACATCAGCGCCGAGCAGACCAAGGGCGGCGTTGCCCCGGGCGAGGCGCTGGGCCTGGCGCGGGATATCGCGGCGGTTCCCGGGCTGAGGCTGCGGGGGTTGATGGGGATGGCAAGTCCCACGGAAGACGTGACGGAGCAGAGGGTGCAATTCGCACGGCTGCGGGCCGCGCGCGACGAGATCCGGGCCGCGGGCATCGAGCTCGACACCCTGTCCATGGGGATGAGCCAGGACCTGGAGGCCGCGGTGGCGGAAGGCACGACACTCGTGCGCATTGGCACGGCAATATTCGGCGAACGGCGGCGAAAGGGCTCGGCTTGAAGATCATTTTCATCGGCGGGGGCAACATGGCCCGCGCCATCATCGGTGGGCTCATCGCCAAGGAAGCGGCGAAGGCATCGGACATCGTCGTGGTCGAGCCGGACGGCTCGGCGCGCCTGCGCCTGCTGGCCGAATACGGGGTGCGCGCGGTTGAAGTTCCCGGTGCGGAAGCCACGGCCGCGGAAGCGGTCATCCTGGCGGTCAAGCCGCAGAACATGCGGGAGGCGGCGGAGCGCCTTGCTCCGGTGGTGGGCGATCCCCTCTTCGTCTCGATCGCCGCCGGCATCCGGATCGGCGACCTCTCGCGCTGGCTGGGCGGGCGCAAGCGCATCGTCCGCGCCATGCCCAACACCCCGGCGCTGGTCCATGCGGGAGTGACCGGCCTGCATGCACCGGCGGGTGTGCCGGAAAGCGACCGCGCCGCGGCCGAACGCCTGCTGGCCTCGGTCGGCGCCACCCTCTGGTTCGATGCCGAGGGCGACCTCGACGCGGTGACCGCCGTTTCCGGCAGCGGCCCGGCCTATGTCTTCTATGCGATCGAGGCGCTCGAGCAGGGCGCGCGCAAGCTCGGGCTGGCGGAAGGCGCTGCGCGCTCCCTGGCACTCTGGACCTTCGTCGGCGCCACCAAGCTGGCGATCGAACGCGGCGAGGAGCCGGCGGCGCTGCGCGCCCAGGTGACTTCGAAGGGAGGGACAACGGAGGCGGCAATCAAGGTGCTGGAGGAGGCGGGCGTGAAGCAGCATTTCATCGACGCGGTGGCCGCCGCCTGCGAGCGTTCGCGGGAGCTGGGCGACGCCCTTGGAAAGGACCGGAAGTGATCACCCAGGCGATTGTTTTCGTCCTCGACGCGATATTCCACCTCTTTGTCCTCGCGGCGCTGCTGCGCTTCTGGATGCAGGCGTTCCGCGCCTCCGCACGCAACCCGATCGCGCAGTTCTGCATGGCGCTCACGGATTTCGCCGTGAAGCCCCTGCGGCGCGTGGTGCCGGGCCTGTTCAACCTCGACTGGGCTTCGTTCATCGTGGCGCTGGTGTTCGAGTTCATCCTGCAGATGCTGCTGGTGGCAATCGTGCTGGCGGGCACGCCCACGGCGGAGGTGCTGCCGGTGATCCTCTTCATGGCGTTCGTGAAGCTGATCCGGCTTTCGATCTACATCTTCATCGGCGCGATCATCGTCCAGGCGGTGCTGTCCTGGGTGAACCCGCACCACCCCGTGGCCCCGTTTTTCGATGCGCTGACGCGGCCCTTCCTGCGGCCTTTCCAGAAGGCCGTGCCGACCATCGGCGGAGTGGACATCACCCCGGTGCTGGTGCTCATCGGGCTGCAGCTGATCCTCATGCTGCCGGTCGCATGGCTCGAGTCGGAGGGGGTGAGGATGATGCAAAGGGCCCTGCTTTAAGGGGTTTCGTCCCGCTTTTTCCGCAATTCGTCGCTTTCGGCTGGCCCGGGCGGTTGCTGCTCCGTAGATTGCGTTCATCAACTACGCAACGACTCAACAGGAGCTACCGCAAATGATCACCGCCTTCTTCGCCTTCGTAACCGTTTCGTTTTTCGTCGCCATCGTCGCAGCCGTCGCCGAAACCGTTTCGAGCACGCGTTCGTTCTCCTGAGGCTTCGCACTGTCGGCGCCAAGCGACATGTGCCAGGCATCACAGCAAACGGTCAGAAATCCGTCACGACAATTCGCTACGATTCAACTGAAACCTTCGTTCACGCCGGGTAGTCTTCAAATCATGAACATTCGAAACAACAACGACACGCGCCGCGACAAATGGCGCAACCGGTTCCTGGAGATCGCACGGCGCCATGAGGTGGCCGCGCAACCCTCCCAGCCCCTCGGCCTTTCGGGCCTGCGTTCCCGAGCAAAGATGGCGGGTTTCGCAACCGTGCGCCGCGCCCGCATCGGCGCCTGCAGCTAGCCCACCGCATTACTGACCCGAAAAGCCGGCCTGGAGCCGGCTTTTTGTTGCCGCCAGGTGCGCCAAGTCACTCATAACCTTGGCTAAATTCGGATACACTGGCTTCCAGCCCCCCGCGGGGGGAGCAGCCCGGACAGCGCATGGACGCAGCCGCAACGACCCGCTTCGAGACCGAGATCGCCCGCTACAACCGGTGGCGGGAGGAACTCACCCAGTCGATCCACTCGTACCATGAGTGGCTGGAATCGAACCAGCAGCTGGACGTGCAGCAGTCGATCCGCTTCTACGACCTGCTGGAAAACCTCAACAAGGGCCGCCTCATGCTCGCCTTCCTCGCGGAGTTCTCGCGCGGCAAGTCGGAGCTGATCAATGCCCTCTTCTTCTCCAGCTTCAAGGAACGCCTGCTCCCCTCCGACGTCGGCCGCACCACCATGTGCCCGACGGAAATCTTCCACGATGCGAGCGAAGAGCCGTACCTCAAGCTCCTCTCGGTCGAGACGCGTTACCGCGACGAATCCATCAGCCAGCTGAAGAACATGCCGGTGGAGTGGAGCAAGGTGCGCCTCAATGTGAATTCCGCCGCTGACATGAAGAAAGCGCTGAAGGCGCTGGCGGACACCAAGAAGGTCTACGCGCTCGAGGCCCGCATGCTCGGCCTCGCGCCGATGCTCAACGAGAAGGGCGAGCTTCCGGGAGAAGAGGAGCTGGTTGAAGTGCCGGCGTGGCGCTACGCCATGATCAATTACCCGCACCCGCTGCTCTCCAACGGCCTTTCGATCCTCGACACGCCGGGCCTGAATGCGCTCGGCATGGAGCCGGAGCTCACCGTGAGCACCGTCCCCAACGCGCACGCCATCCTCTTCCTGCTTTCGATCGACACCGGCGTGACCAAAAGCGATCTCGAGATCTGGGAGCGCTACGTCCGCCAGGGCCTGCCGCAGAAGGTCGCGGTGCTGAACAAGGTCGACCTGATGTGGGACGAGCTCAAGACGCCCGCGGAGATCGAAAAGGCCATCGCCCGCATGGTCGAGACCACCGCGCAGCACCTGCAGCTGCCGAAGGAGCGCATCTTCGCCATCTCGGCGCAGAAGGGCCTGCTCGGCAAGATCCGCGAAGACGCGGGGCTGGTGAAGAAAAGCGGCATCGACCTGCTGGAGAAGTACCTGGCCGACGAGATCGTGCCGATGAAGCGCCAGATCCTCTGCAAGGCCGTGGTCAACGAGATTGGCGGCATGATGACCTCGTCGCGCGCCTCGGTAGCCAAGAAGCAGCAGGCCAACCTGGCGGAGATCGGCGAGCTCAACGGGCTGGTGGGCAAGAGCCGCGAGGTGGTGCAGAAGCTCTGGGCCAAGATCACGCAGGAAAAGAATTCGTACAACGCAGCACTGGCCGAATACAAGGTCAACCACGCGGTCTTCGGCGGCAAGCGCGCGGCGCTGATGGACATGCTCAACCCGCAGAAGCTCGACCAGATGCTCCACGACAGTGCCCGCGCGATCGAGGATTCGTGGACCACTGTTGGCCTGCAGCGCGGCATGAACACGCTGGTGAAGGACATGAGCTCGGACTTCGAACACGTCTTCGCCGCCTCCGAGGACATCAAGAAGCTGATGCAGGGCGTCTACAACACCTTCATCGAGAAGTTCGCGTTCCAGAAGATGACGATCCCGTCGCTTGACCTCGACCCGGTCCGCACCAAGCTGCAACTGCTGGTGATGCAGACCGAGGCCTTCGTGAGGGACCCGGTGAACGTCGTGGTCAAGGAAAAACACTTCGTGGTGAAGAACTTCTACTCGACGCTGGTCCGCGCCTCGCGCCAGAACTTCTCCGACGCCAAGAGCCAGACCGAGCGCTGGATGCAGGCGGTGACACTGCCGCTGGAAGTGCAGATCAAGGACCACAAGGCGCAGCTGCAGTCGCGCCTGGACAACCTGTCGAAGATCAACGAGAAGACCACGTCGATCAACGAGCAGATGGCCATCCTCAAGACCATGGAGCAGGACCTGCGTCGCCAGCGCGAGATGATCGAAGGCCTGATCGCCCGCGTCTCGCAGCACGCGGCTACCTCTTCGCTCGACAAGGACACGGCGCCCAACACGCCCGGCCGCGAGCAGGCCGTCGCTCCGGAGATGATGCGCACCACCAGGTTGGCGACCTTCGAGTCGGCCAGGCCCAGGCCCGCGCCGGCTCCCGCCGCACCCGTGGCGCCCGCGAAGCCGCTGATTTCCGATTCGCTGATGGAAGGGCTCAACGCCCTCAAGCCTTCGGCCCCTGCCGCGCCTCCCGCCGCCGTACCGCCGAAACCCGCACCGGCGCCCGCGCCAATGGACACGCAGCGCCTGCCAGCCGCTCACGACCAGACGCAGAAGCTGCCGCCCAACATCCTGCCCGCGCCGCAGAAAGTGTTGACGGCGGAGCAGATGGAGCGCACGCAGCGCATCAAGCCGCTCGATCCCGCGTTCAATCCCGAAGCCACGCAGCAGCTGGTCCCGACACCCACGCCGCCGGCTTCGGTTTCCGCCACGCAGCGCCTCGACGTGCAACCCACGCCGCCGGCTTCGGTTTCCGCCACCCAGCGCCTCGACGTGCAACCCGTGCCGGGCAGCGCCGCCCAGGGGCTTACGGATGCGGAGACCACGCAGCGCATCGACGATTCGATCTGGCGGCTTCAGGAAGCCAAGCGCATCCTCAAGAACATCCCGCAGAAGAGCTAGGAATAATTGGGGTCAGGTTACCTTTTCCCGAAAAGGTAACCTGACCCCAACTAGAGACCGGGCGCGTAGCGCCGGTCAACGCCCAATCACCTCACACCAATATGACGTCGTACTGCTCCTGCATGTACGCCGTCTCCACCTGCATCGAAATCGGCTTCTTGATGAAGTCGCCCAGCTGGGTGAGGCTGGTGGATTCCTCGTCGAGGAACAGATCGATCACCTTCTGTGAAGCGAGGATGCGGTATTCCTTGGCGCTGAACTGCCGGTCCGCCCGCAGGATCTCCCTCAGGATTTCGTAGCAGACTGTCTGCGCGGTCTTGAGCTCGCCGCGCGCCTTGCAAACCGGGCAGGCTTCGCACAACACGTGCGCCAGCGATTCGCGCGTGCGCTTGCGCGTCATCTCCACCAGGCCCAGCTGCGAGAAACCGTTCACGGTCACGCGCGTGCGGTCGCGCGACAGCGCCTTGCGGAATTCCGCCAGCACCGCGTCGCGGTGTTCCGCGCTCTCCATGTCGATGAAGTCGACGATGATGATGCCGCCAAGGTTGCGCAGGCGCAGTTGGCGCGCGATCGCCAACGAAGCCTCGAGGTTGGTCTTGAAGATGGTGTCGTCGAAGGAGCGCCCGGAGACGAATCCGCCGGTGTTCACGTCGATCGTCGTCAGCGCCTCGGTCTGGTCGACGATCACGTAGCCACCGCTCTTCAGGTCCACGCGGCGCCCGAGTGCGCGCTCGATCTCGTCTTCCACGGCGAAGAGGTCGAAGAGCGGCCGCTCGCCCATGTAGTGCTCGAGGATCGGCAGCGCCGGGCGCGTGTAGCGCGAAGCGAACTCCTGCAGCCTGGCGAAGGTCTCGCGCGAATCGACGATGATGCGTTCGGTCGTGTCGGTCACCAGGTCGCGCAACACGCGCGTGGCCAGTGACAGGTCCTGGTAGAGCAGCTCCTGCGGCGCCGCGCTCTGCGCGGCCTGCTGGATCTGCTTCCACAACCGCACCAGGTATTCGATGTCTGAATTGAGTTCCGCTTCGGTGGCGGCCTCGGCGACGGTGCGCACGATGAAGCCGCCGGTCTCGCCGGGCGGGATCAGCGACTGGATTTTCTCGCGCAGGTGCTCGCGCTCCGCCTCGTCCTCGATGCGCTGGGAGATGCCGATGTGCGGGTCCTGGGGCAGGTACACCAGCAGGCGGCCGGCGATCGACACCTGCGTCGAGAGGCGCGCGCCCTTGCTGCCGATGGGATCCTTGACTACCTGCACCAGCAGCGTCTGGCCTTCGGAGAGGATCTTCTCGATCGGGCGCTCCGGGGCTCCGTTGCGCGTGCCCCAGATGTCGGCCACGTGCAGGAACGCCGCACGCGGCAGGCCGATCTCGACGAAGGCGGACTGCATGCCCGGCAGCACGCGACAAACGCGTCCGAGGTAGATGTTGCCGACCAGGCCACGGCTCGAGTCGCGCTCGATGTGCAGCTCCTGCACCGCGCCCTGTTCGGTCACCGCCACCCGCGTTTCCTGTGGGGTGACGTTAATCAGGATCTGTTCGTTCATGGGGACCGTGCCTGCGGATTCAAGGATTGTTGGCCGCTAGGGCACCGTTACACCGAATAGTCGCAGGAGGTTGGCGGTCTCGTAAAGCGGCAGCCCCATCACCCCCGAATAGCTGCCCTCGATGCGTTCGACAAAAGCCGCGGCCCGCCCCTGGATGGCATATGCACCCGCCTTGTCGAACGGCTCGCCGGTGGCGACGTAAGCCGCGATGCGATCCGCATCCAGGGGAGCGAAGTTCACGTGGGACTCGCTTACCGCCAGCTCCACGTGTGAATCCATCCGGATCGCAACCGCGGTCAGCACGCGATGCTGCGTGCCGGAGAGCAGTGCCAGCATGTGCTCGGCCTCGGCGCGATTGGCCGGCTTGCCGAGCACCTGGCCCGCGAGCGCGACGGTGGTATCGGCCGCCAGCACCGCCTTGCGCTGCAGGCCGCGGCGCATCACCACGCGCTGCCACGCGGCCTGTGCCTTCAGTAGCGTCACGCGGCGCACGTATTCATCCGGTTGCTCGCCGGGGAGCACGGCTTCGTCCGTATCCGCGTCCTGGCGGGTGCCTGCGCGGAACAGCAGCGGCTCGAAGCGCACGCCCAGCTGCTGCAGCAACTCGCGGCGGCGTGGTGATCGCGAAGCGAGATAGATCAAGCGTAGAGGCTGGCCGAAATCGCCGCGGCGCATTCGGTCGGGCGCGTGGCGATGGCGAAGTGCGGGCCCTCGAGGCGCAGCACGCGCGGGTTGCGGCAAGCGGCTTCGAGCTGCGCACGCGCAGGCCCCGGGATCACCAGGTCCGACTCGAAGTGCACCAGCACCACGGGAATCTGCAGCGCGCCGAGCGAATCGCTCACGTCTTCGCCGGCGATCAGGCGAAGCCGCTCCGCGACCACCGCATCGTCAAGCGACGCCATGGCGTGCGAAAGGCCCGTGCCCCAGCGCGCGCGCCTCTGATCACCCGTGGCCCATGTGAGGTTGCCCATGAGGGCGGGACCAAGCTTCACCAGTGAAGGCAGGATGGCGCCGAGCGAGGCGGCGTGCCCGACCGGGTTGCGGGCGAAGGAGGCGCATAGCACCAGCGCGCGCACGCGTGAATCGGTGGCGGCCCAGCGCGCGGCGACGAGCCCCGAGAATGACTCGGCGACCAGCACCGGGTTCCAGTCCACGGGCGCCTGCGCCATCGCGTGGTCGCGGTACCCATCGAGTGAACCCAGCACGCGATTGGGGTACGTCACCGATCGCACCGCATGGCGCTGCGCCAGGGCGGTGGTGAATTCGCTGCGCAGGGAGGCGTTGCCGTCGAAGCCGGGCAGGAAGATGAGCTGGTTCATTCGCGGTGATAGGGGTGGCGCGCCAGTATGGTCCAAGCGCGGTAGAGCTGTTCGGCAAGCACGACGCGGACCATCTGGTGTGGCAGCGTGAGTGCGGAGAGCGAGAACAGCCTGGCGGCGTGTTCCTTCACCTCGTCGGAAAGCCCGTCGGCCCCGCCGATTGCGAAGCAGGGATGGGTGGCATCCCGCATCCACCCGGAGAGCATCACCGACAGGCCCTGCGTCGTGAATGCCTTGCCACGCTCATCCAGCGCCAGCAGCGTGGCGCCCGCGGGCAGCGCGTCCAGCATCGACTTGCCTTCTTCCACCTTTGACTTGCCGGGCTTGAGCTCTACCAGTTCGACGCGAACCTCAGGCGGCATGCGGCGCGTGTATTCGGTGAACCCTTCCTGGATCCATGCCGGCATCTTGTGGCCTACCGACAGGATCGTGACGCGCACTAGGCGGAGTGCTTCTTAGCGCGTGGCTTCGCCGGGGCCTTGGCTTTCGCGCGCGGTTTCACGGGCGCTTTTGCCGGCGCCTTGGCCTTGGCTTTCGCGCGCGGTTTCACGGGCGCTTTTGCCGGCGCCCGGGCATTCGTTTTCGCGCGCAACCTGGCGGGTGAGATGGCGCCGGCGGGCTCCTTCGAGGTGCGCGACGAGGGCTTCGGCGCGCTGGGATTGACGATTTCGTCGAACCTGCCCTCGCCCCAGAGCTCTTCGAGGTTGTAATACTGGCGCACCGCGGGCTGCATGACGTGTGCGATGACATCGCCTGCGTCGACCAGCACCCAGTCGCCGCTATCGCCGCCTTCGGTGCCGACGATGTGGCTGCCGACCTGCCTGAGCTCGTCCATCACGTGGCGGGCGAGAGCCTTGGTCTGGCGCGCCGACTCCGCGCTGGCCACGATGATCCAGTCGAAGATCGCGGTCACCTTGCGCACGTCGATGGCCTGGATGTCGCGCGCCTTGATGTCCTCGAGGGCGCCGATGACGAGTTTCTTCTTTGCGAGTGTGGTGAGTGTCTTCATTTCTTGTAGAGGTCGTGGGAGCGGATGTATTCGACCACGGGATCGGGAGTGAGGTAACGGATGGACGCGCCTTCCGCGGCCTGGGCTCGAAGGGCGGTGGAGGAAATTGCCAGGGGCGTCATTGCAAACGCCATGATCCTGCCGGAAGGCGCCGAAACGATCTCGCGCGGATCGAGTGTCACACGCGGCCAGGTCTGCCTGGGAAACGCCCCGGGGCCCTGGGTAAGCCACTTCTCGTCGTTGGCGCGGATGGCGACCACGAAATGCGCGAGCTCGAAGATCTCGGTCCAGCGGTGCCAGGTGTCGATCTTCTCGAAGGCGTCGGAGCCCGTGAGGAAGACGATCGGCACATCCGGCCCGCGTTCCCTGCGGATCTCGGCGAGCGTGTCATAGGTGTAGGTAGGGCCGTCGCGGCGCAGTTCGCGGTCGTCGACGTCGAAGCGGGCGTCGCGCGCGGTGGCCAGCTTGAGCATGGTCAGGCGCTGCTCGTTGGTGGCGTGCGCGGCGCGCCCGCGGTGATAGGGCAGGCCAGCAGGCATGAAGATCACGGGTTCGAGGCCGAAGGTTTCGGAAAGCTCCGTCGCCAGGCGCAGGTGCCCGAAATGGACCGGGTCGAAGGTGCCGCCGAAGACGCCCAGCATCTAGGTGCGCACGTGGCCGTCGCCCAGCACGATCCACTTCTGCGAGGTGAGGCCGTCGAGCCCGACGGGCCCGCGCGCGTGCAGCTTGTTGGTGGAGATGCCGATCTCCGCGCCGAGGCCGTATTCGTAGCCGTCGGCGAAACGCGTCGAGGCGTTGACCATGACCGAGCTCGAATCCACTTCTCGCAGGAAACGCTGCGCGTGGCTCCAGTCCTCAGTCACGATGGCGTCGGTGTGCTGCGAGCCGAAGCGCGCGATGTGCGCGATGGCTTCATCCAGCCCCGCGAGCACGCGGATGGAAACCACCGGCGCCAGCCATTCCGTGGCGTAGTCCTCGTCGGTTGCGTCGAGCACGTCCTTCACGCCAGCGCCGGCGAGGATGGCCTTCGACTCGACGTCGCAATGCATCGCCACGCCCTTTTGGGCGTACGACTTGCCGATCGCGGGCAGCACCTCGCGCGCGACGGCGTGCGCGACCAGAAGTGTCTCCATGGTGTTGCAGGTGCCGTAGCGCTGCGTCTTGGCGTTGTCGGCGATGGCAATGGCCTTGGCGGGATCGGCGCTGTCGTCGATGTAGACGTGGCAGATGCCGTCGAGGTGCTTGATCACGGGCACGCGCGCTTCCTTCGCGACGCGTTCGATCAGCCCCTTGCCGCCGCGCGGCACGATCGCATCGATGAATTTCTCCATCTTCACGAGCTCCCCCACCACGGCGCGGTCGGTGGTTGGCACCAGCTGGATCGAATCCTCGGGCAACCCTGCCGCCTTGAGGCCGACGGCCAGGCACGCGGCGATGGCCATGTTGGAATGCAGCGCTTCACTGCCGCCGCGCAGGATGCAGGCGTTGCCCGACTTGAGGCAGAGCGCGCCGGCGTCCGCCGTCACGTTGGGACGCGACTCGTAGATGATCGCGATCACCCCGAGGGGCACGCGCATGCGGCCGACCTGGATGCCGGAGGGGCGCGAGCGCAGGTCGGTGATTTCGCCCACGGGATCGGGCAGCTTGGCGACATCGCGCAGGCCCTCGGCCATTGCTTCAACCGCTTTCGCCGTGAGCACGAGGCGATCGATGAAGGCGTCGTCGCGGCCTGCCGCGCGCGCGGCCTTCACGTCGCGCGCATTGGCGGCGAGGATGGCTTTCTCGCGATCGACGAGTGCTTCGGCGGCCAGTTCGAGCGCGCGATTCCTGTCGCCGGTTGAGGATTTCGCAACCAGGGTTGCGGCGGAGCGGGCGCGCTCGCCCATCGCGGTCATCTGCGCGTGCAATTCGGCGGCGTTTGTCAAGTCGTTCGGCATTTTCGTTTCAGTTTGCGTCCGTCATCGCGGGCTTGCCCGCGAGGCCGAGTGCGAGGTCAACCACGTTATCCCAGGGATCCCCCGTGGCCACGCCCTTGATCATGCGGTCGATCCTGTGGGCCCGCAATAGCTCGCGCTCGTAGTCCGCTGCCTTGAGGCGGCGGGCGGATTTCTGCAGCATCGCCATGCGCTCGGGCGGCATGTAGCGGCGCGGGCGCTGGTTGGCCGCCAGCGCCATCATCGTGCGCAGCTCCTCGGCGAGCACCCACAGCAGCAGCGGCAACGGTTCACCCTCCGCCTCCAGGGAAGCGGCGACGCGCGCCACCTTGCCGACATCGCCCGCATGGATTGCTTCGAGCAACGTGTCGCGTTCGAAACGCGAGACATCCGTTACCGCATCGCGGATCGCGTCGAGCGTGACTTCTCCCTCCGGCAGCAGCAGTGCGAGCTTCTCTACCTCCTGCTTCGCGGCCAGCAGATTGCCTTCGACGCGATCGGCGAGCCATTCGAGCGTCTCGACCGAAGCGTGCTGCTTCTGGCGCGTGAAGCGTTCGGCCAGCCAGTCGGGCAGCTCGTCGCGCGAAATGGCGCGCGCCTCGACCATCACGCCGTTGCTTTCCAGCGCTTCATACCATTTCGATTTCATCTGCTGCCATTCCAGCTCCGGCAGCGAGACCAGCGTGATCGCATCGTCGGGCAGCTTGCGACAGTAGGCCTCGATCGCCTTTGCTCCCTCGGTGCCGGGCTTGCCGGTAGGCACCCTCAACTCCATCAGCCGCTTCGAGGCGAAAAGCGAAAGGTTGGCGGCATTGGCGCCGAACCTGCTCCAGTCCGCGCCCGGCTCCGCGAAGAACACTTCGCGCTCGGTGCAGCCGTCGCGGCGCGCCGCCTCGCGGATGCGGTCGGATGCCTCAAGCGCCAGCAGCGCTTCTGCGCCATGGACCACGTAGAGCGGCCCGATGCCCTTCTTGAGCTGGCCTTCGAGCTGGCGTGAGGAAATCTTCAACGGCTACATGTCCCGGCGTGCGATGGCGACCTGGCGCAGGATGCGGTCCGCAATCTCGACCTGCATGTCCTTGAAGAGCAGCTGCTCCTCCTGCTCCTTCGCGATCGGCGCCGCTTCGCTGTAGGTGATGAGCCGGCGCGAGACGAGCTGCGAGGGCGGGATCACCGGCTGCTCGCGGCCGGGCACCAGCATGTCGTAGGTCACGATGAGGCGCAGTTCGAATTCGTACACGCGACCGGTGCCGGTGATGGTGTGGACCTGGCGCTCGCGCGTCTCCGAGATCACGCGCAGGTGAGCCTCGGCTTCGAGCGCCGTCGCCACGACCTTGGTGGGACCGGCGATCAGCGCGCGCCGGATCTCCAGCGCGACGCCTCCGCCGGGTGCGAACAGGGTCTTGATTCCCATCGTCGGATTGCCGCGCAGCTGGAAACCACAGGAGGCAACCAGGATTGCCGCAAAAAGGTGCCAGGTTACTTTTCCCACGGAGCGGGAAAAGTAACCTGGCACCTTTTTGCGGTCAAACAACAATGTTCACCAACCTTCCCGGCACCACGATGATTTTCTTCGGCGTTTTGCCCTCGAGGAACTTCTGCACCGTCACATCGGCCAGCGCCATCGCTTCGACCTGCTCCCGGGATGCGGAAGCGGGAACATCGAGGTGCCCGCGCAACTTGCCATTCACCTGCACCACGAGCGCAATCGTGTCCTGCACCAGCGCGCTCGCGTCGACAGCGGGCCAGGGCTGCTCGAGCAGAGCGGTGCCGGGACGCAGCTCCGACCAGAGCGCGCTTGCGGCATGCGGCACGATCGGCGAGAGCAGCAACACGGCGTCCTCCAGCACCTCCTGTGCCACCGCGCGCGCCACCGGGCTGCGGTCCTTCATGTCCGTGTAGAGATTAAGCATTTCGCGCACCGCGGCAATCGCGGTGTTGAACTGCATGCGGCGGCCGTAGTCGTCGGCCACCTTGTCGATGGTCCGGTGCAGCTTGAAGCGCAGATCCCGGAGTTCCTTGTTGAGCTCGCCATTCGCGTAGCGCGGCACGATACCGGCGGACACATGGTCATGCACCATTGTCCAGAGGCGGCGCAGGAACTTGAAGGAGCCCTCCACGCTTTCATCGGACCACAGCACCGTGTCGGTTGGCGGGCTCGCCTGCATCACGTAGAAACGCGCGGTGTCCGCGCCGTAGCGCTCGATCATGTCCTGCGGGTCGACGCCGTTGCGCTTCGACTTCGACATCGTGCCGATGCCGTCGGAGCTCACCGGCTTGCCATCTTTCCTGGCGGTGGCGCCCTGCACCTTGCCTTCCTCATCCGCGGTGATGTCGAGTTCTTCGGGCGCGAAATATTCGATGCCGCCCTTGTCGGTGCGGCGCGAGAAGATGTGGTTGAGCACCATGCCCTGCGTGAGCAGGTTGGTGAACGGTTCGTCGATCTTCGCGAGGCCCAGGTCGCGCATCGCCTTGGTCCAGAAGCGCGCGTAGAGCAGGTGCAGGATCGCGTGTTCGATGCCGCCGATGTACATGTCGAGCGGCGCCCAGTATTGCGCGCGCTCATCAACCATCGAGGGCGCACCCGGGCACGTATAGCGCAGGAAGTACCAGGACGAGTCAACGAAGGTGTCCATGGTGTCGGTGTCGCGGCGCGCCCGGCCATGGCACTTCGGGCACCTGGTCTCGAAGAACGACGGCGTCTTGGCGAGCGGGCTGCCGCTGCCATCGGGCACGAGATTGTCCGGCAGCACCACCGGCAGCTGGTCATCGGGAACGGCCACGTCGCCGCACCTGGCGCACTGCACGATCGGTATCGGCGTGCCCCAGTAGCGCTGGCGCGAAATGCCCCAGTCGCGCAGGCGGTACTGCACGCGTTTCTTGCCGAGGCCGAGTGCCTCGAGGTCCTTCGCCACCGCGTCGATCGCGGCATCGAACGAGAGGCCGTTGTATTTGCCCGAGTTCACGTTGACGCCGCGCTGCTCGTACCGGGGCTGCCAGGCGTCGGTGGAATATTGCTGGCCACCGACATCGATCACCGGCTTGATCTCGAGGCCGTATTGCTTCGCGAAGGCGAAGTCGCGCTCGTCATGGCCGGGCACCGCCATCACCGCGCCCGAGCCGTAGCTCATCAGCACGTAGTTGCCGACCCAGACCTCGACCTTTTCCTTCGTGAACGGATGCGTCACGAAGAGGCCGGTGGGCAGGCCCTTCTTCTCCTGCGTGGCGAGGTCCGCCTCCTGCACCCCCCCCAGCTTGCACTCCTCAAGGAAGGCGGCGAGCTTCGGATTGGTCTTCGCGGCCTCGGCTGCAAGCGGATGCTCCGCGGCAACGGCGGCGAAGGTGATGCCCATGATGGTGTCGGCGCGCGTGGTGAAGACAACCAAACCCTGCTTGCCGTCGTTCATGCGCTTCGCGGTCATCTCGTCATACGGCAGCGTGAACTCGACGCCGTACGAGCGCCCGATCCAGTTGCGCTGCATCTGCTTCACCTGCTCGGGCCAGCCGAGGCCATCGAGCGAATCGACCAGCTCGTCGGCGTATTGCGTGATGCGCATGTACCACATGGGGATCTCGCGCTTCTCCACCACGGCGCCGGTGCGCCAGCCGCGGCCATCGATCACCTGCTCATTGGCGAGCACGGTCATGTCGATGGGATCCCAGTTCACCGTTCCGGTCTTCTTGTAGACCAGGCCCTTTTCCCACAGGCGCAGGAAGAACCACTGGTTCCAGCGGTAGTAGTCGGGCGAGCAGGTGGCGAGCTCGCGCGTCCAGTCGATGGCCCAGCCCATCGCCTGGCACTGCTTCTTCATGTACGCGATGTTGTCCCGCGTCCATTGCCCCGGCGGCACGCCGTTGGCCATCGCCGCGTTTTCCGCGGGCAATCCAAAAGCGTCCCACCCCATCGGCATGAGGACGTTGAAGCCCTTCATGCGCATGAAGTGGTAGAGCGCGTCGTTGATGGTGTAGTTGCGCACGTGGCCCATGTGCAGCTTGCCCGAGGGATAAGGCAGCATCGAGACGCAGTAGTACTTCGGCTTGGGGGATGCGTCGGGTGCCACGAAGGCGCGCGTGTCGGCCCATTGTTTCTGGACCTGGGGCTCGATCGCCCGGGGTTGGTATTGGGATTCCATAGGACCGAAAATTATAACAGGGGGGTCTCCCCAAACCCTTGATTTGACGCGCAGTCTGCGGCATTTTCGAAGCTGCGCATCCGCGCCCCGTCCGCAGGCGTAATGGAGGTCATGAAAGTGAAAACCACCCCTCTCGCCTTGTTGTTCTCAATGCTTGCCATTTCCGGCGCCGCTTTGGCGCAGCCGGTGCTGGTCGAGGCCGTTCAGTACCCCGCCTGGCTGGAGCGCGGCGGCAACGCCGTCCCCCTCACGCCGGGCACGCGCCTCGAACCGAAGGACTTGCTGCGCACCGGGGCCAACGCGCGCGTGCGGCTCAAGCTGGCCGAGGGCAGCGCGGTGAAGCTTGGGGAAAACGCGCAGTTCATGATTGAGCGTGCGGAGGATCGCGGCATCTTCAAGGCGGCGCTTTCGGTGATCGCGGGCGCCTTCCGCTTCACCACCGGCACCCTCGCGAAGCGAAGCCAGCGTGATATCTCGATCAAGGTGAAGAACGTGACCGCCGGCATCCGCGGCACCGACCTCTGGGGCAAGTCGACCGAACAGAAAGACCTGGTGTGCCTGCTGGAGGGCCGCATCAGCGTGGGCTCCGAAGGCAATCCCACGGTGACCCTCGACCAGCCGCTTGATTTCTACCAGAAGCCGCGGGATGGAGCGCCGGAAGTCGCCAAGGTGGACGCGGCGCAGGTGCAGTTGTGGGCTGCGGAAACCGAAATTTCCAGTGCAGGCGCGGCGGCCACGACTGCAGGGCAATGGCGGGTCGTGGCGGCGGTGAAGACCGTCCGCGACGAGGCCCGTGCCCTGCGCGCCGGGATGCGCACGGCGGGTTTCCCGGCGGAAATCCTCCAGAAGGGCAAGTACTTCCTGGTGCAGGTCTCGGGCCTCACGGGGGAACCCGAGGCGCGGGCGCTGATGGCCGGCATCCGGGACATCCGCGGCGTGGCGTTGCCCACGGTGCACGAGGGTCCGGCCATTTGAGATCGCCATCCGCGGAACTTTCGCGGGGGCGCGCCGGTCGATTCGTATGTCACGCACTCTGCGTGGCAAGCAGTTGGGGCAGACAGTTGAAGGGCGCCTTTATGGGCGCCCTCTTTTTTTGCAGTTTTAATCGCGACCCCGGGGCCCGCGGCATGAAATAATTGAGGGCTCATTACCCGCAAGTTTCCATGTCCCGCCTCGTTTCCGGCCTCAACCCCGAGCAGCTCAAAGCCGTCACCCTGCCGCGTGAATCCGCGCTCATCCTCGCGGGCGCCGGAAGCGGCAAGACGCGCGTACTCACCACCCGCATCGCGCACCTGGTCGAGACCGGGCAGGTCAGCCCCGCGGGCATCCTGGCAGTGACGTTCACCAACAAGGCCGCGCGCGAGATGCTCACGCGCCTGTCTGCCATGCTGCCAATCAACACCCGCGGCATGTGGGTCGGCACCTTCCACGGCCTGTGCAACCGGCTGCTGCGCGCCCACCACCGCGACGCCGGCCTGCCACAGCTCTTCCAGATCCTCGACCAGGGCGACCAGCAGGCTCTGATCAAGCGCCTGGCCAAGGCGCAGGGCCTGGACGAGGAGAAATATCCGCCGCGACAGCTGCAGAACTTCATCAATAACTGCAAGGACGCGGGCCTGCGCGCCAATGCGGTGGAGGCGGGTGACGAATTCACGCGCCGCATGGTGGCCTTCTACGCGGACTACGACGCGCAGTGCAATCGCGAAGGCGTGGTGGACTTCGCGGAGCTCTTGCTGCGCACTTTCGAGACGCTCGGAAAATTTCCCAACCTGCTGCAGCACTACCAGAACCGCTTCCGCTACATCCTGGTCGACGAGTTCCAGGACACCAACAAGCTGCAGTACAAGTGGATCAAGATGCTGGCGGGTACCAACGGCTGCGTTTTCGCTGTCGGGGACGACGATCAGTGTGTCCCGGCAGGGACGTTGGTCACCATGGCCAATGGATCGCGCAAGCCGATCGAAGCGATAAACGTCGGTGAGAAGGTGCTGTCCTGCTACGGCTCGGGGGACTTCCGACCCGCGACGGTGATGGAGCGCCATTCGAGCGCGGCGAAGCGCGAGCTCGTGGAGGTTGTCACGCGCAGCGGGCGATGCCTCGTCAGCACGCCCGAGCACACGCATTTCGCCGGCTACCTGCTGGGCGAGACACCGCAGACCTACTTTACCTACCTGATGCACAAGAAGGGTGTCGGATATCGCCTGGGAACGTCCTGTGTCTACACGCAGGGGCAGGTAAAGCCGATGGTGGGCTTCAAGCAGCGATCCATCCAGGAGCACGCCGATGCGACCTGGGTCATCAGCACCCACCCCAGCGAAAACGACGCCCGCTTCGACGAGATTTCGCTTTCATTGAAGTTCGGAATTCCGACGCTTCCCTTCGTGCCTCGAGTTGGCGGGTCGGTCAGGGGTCTCGTGCATGACGCGGCCTATATCTCGCGCCTTTATCGCGAGATCGATACCGCGTCCGGCGCGGCGCGGCTGCTGATGGACAAGGGCCTGCGAGTGGATGAACCGCATCATGTCGCGATGTCGCGCGATTCCAATCGCCACAACATCGTGGTGACACTGTGCGGCGACCGTCGTGGCGCCAGTCCGATGCATCGCGTCTGCACTGTCGGGAATGATCCCGTGCGGGGCAAAGCATTGGCGCAAGCTGGCTTGAGCGTGCGGCCGGCAAAGAAGGGTTCGGGTTCCTGGCGCTTCGAGACGGCGCGCAAGGATTACGGCGAGGTGATGGCCCTGGCGGAGAAAGCCCGCGAGGTGCTGGAGGGAAGAATCGTCCAGCGCGCCAACCTACATGGAAAGTCACTGCCGTTCCTCAGCGCGGGTTCCGTGAAGCCGGGAATGGCGATGATTGCTGGTGATGGTGAGCTGGACATTGTTGAATCGGTCCGTCGCATCTCGGGCCGGGGCTTCAGGGTCCACGACATCGATGTCTTCCCGACGCACAATTTCGTCGCCGCGGGACTGGTCACCCACAACTCCATCTACCGCTTTCGCGGCGCTGAAGTCGGCAACATGAACCAGTTCGTGCGCGACTTCGACGTGAAGGAAGTCGTGAAGCTGGAGCAGAACTACCGCTCGCAGGGCTACATCCTCGATGCGGCCAACGCGATCATCGCGCAGAACAAGGCGCGCCTGGGCAAGAACCTCTGGACCGACGCCGGCAAGGGCGAACCGCTGCGCATCTACGCCGCCGCCAACGACGACCAGGAGGCGCGTTTCATCGTCGACGAAGTAAAGGCGCTGCATCGCGAAGGCATGGCGCTGTCCGAGATGGCGCTGCTCTACAGGTCCAACGCGCAGTCGCGCATCCTCGAACATTCGCTGTTCCGCGCGGGCCTCGCTTACAAGGTCTATGGCGGACTGCGCTTCTTCGAACGCCTGGAGGTCAAGCACGCGCTCGCCTACCTGCGCCTGGCGAACAACCCGGATGACGACACCGCTTTCACACGCGTGGTGAACTTTCCGCCGCGCGGCATCGGCGCGCGTTCCATCGAGCAGCTGCAGGAAGCCTCGGAAGCCGGCATGGGCAGCCTCATGCACATCGCGCGCCGGGGCGTGGTGGGCGGTCGCAGCGGCACGGCTATCGCGCAGTTCGTCGCCATCATCGACTCGCTGCAGAAATCCTCGGAGTCGCTGCCGCTGCCGGAGTTGATCGAAGAGATCCTGCACAAGAGCCACCTGAAGGAACACTACGCGGCCGAGCGCGAAGGCCAGGACCGCCTCGAGAACCTGAACGAATTGATCAACGCTGCGGCACTTTTCGCCGAAGACTTCGAGCACGGCCTCGAGCCCGCCGGCGAAGCGCAGGACGACGTGCAGGAGGTGGTCGGTACGCCGGAGCAGCAGATGCTGGCCGCGTTCCTTTCACACGCTAGCCTGGAAGCCGGGGAGCGCGAAGCCGCCGCCGGCCAGGACGCGCTACAACTGATGACGGTGCACTCGGCCAAGGGCCTCGAATACAACGCGGTGTTCGTCTCCGGGCTGGAGGAAGGACTTTTCCCCCACGACAACAGCATGCTCGAGGACGGCGGCATCGAGGAAGAGCGTCGCCTCATGTACGTCGCCATCACGCGCGCGCGCAAGCGCCTCTACATCTCGTATGCCGGCAGCCGCATGCTCCACGGCCAGCCGCGCTACGGGATCGTCTCGCGCTTCATCGACGAAATTCCGCCCGCGTTGTGCAAGTGGATCGTGCTGCCGGAGAAGCAGTTCGAGCCGCGCGGCTACAACTCCGGCTACTCGGGCGGCAGCTGGGGCTCCGGTGGCGGGCGCGCGCCGGCCGCGGACAAGGACATGTACCCCACGCCGGTGCAGCGCGCGAGCTTCGAGAAGCCGCGCCCCGACGAGCATCCATTTTCCATCGGCCAGAACGTGCGCCACGCCAAGTTCGGCGACGGTGTGGTGATCAACGTGGAAGGCCGCGGACTCGACGCCCGCGTGCAGGTGCGCTTTGCACTCGGCGAGGGCACCAAGTGGCTCGCGCTCCAGTACGCCAAGCTCAACGCGTTCTAAAACTGGTGTCAGACACGACTTTCGCGCTGACGGCAGCAGCCGTCCTCAGCAAAAGTCGTGTCTGACACCAGTTTTACGTCGGCGCGACAGGACTTTCAGCAGCCTCGCCTTCGAAAACCTCGCGATAACCAAAGTAGGTGCTGATCACCATCACCGGGATGAAGGCCAGCAGGCCGAGCGCCCAGGGAATCAGCGCGGCGACGAACAGCACCATCAGCGCCAGGCCATAGACGATCATCGCGCCGAGGTTGGATAGCGCGGCAAAAATGCTCCAGCGGATGGCATGCATGGTGCTCATGCCATGAAGCGCGATCAGCGGTGGCGCGAACCACAGCGCGCCCTTCACGAATACCGTCAGGATGAAGCCCAGTGCGAGGATCCACTCCTTGCCGCGCAGCACCTCGACGTATTGCTGCATCGTGAAGGGCCCCTCGCCGGACGCGGTCATCGGCAGGCCAAGCGCGGCCATCAACGCGAAAATCGCGATCTCAACCACCAGCAGGATGGCGCCGAGCTGCACCAGCGCCCGCGCGTTGCGCCGGAAGCCGAGGAACAGGTCACCGGGCAGCACCGGTTCGCCGGCCGACTGGCGCAGTGCCGTGATGGCGAAGCTGGCGAAAAACACCGGCTGCAGGAAGTTGGCGATCACGCCGCCGATGAGCGGAACCACGACCAGTCCCAGCGTGATGATCAGCCAGCCGGCGCACAACCCGATCCACGCCATCGGCTTGCGGCGAAACAGGTTGAAGGCCAACCCCAGCCAGCCCGCGCCGCGCGTCGCGGGGACTTCCGCAATGTGGATCGTGGTGTCCATCAGCGCGGTATGGGGTTGCTGGCCTGCGCGATGTGGTTCTCGAGCAGGTGACGCGAGAAACCGTGGTCCTTGGGGATGGTGATCTCGGAGGCGAGCGGGAAGTGGTTGTAGCCGAGCCGGCCCAGCCACGTGCGCAGCGCCGCGCGGCGCAGCATGGCGTTCCACAACCCTTCTTCCATCGCCTCCAGCGGCCTTTGCGTCTCGTAGCCTTCGATGAACGCCTTCACGCGTTCGCCGTCGAGCGTGGCGTCGGGCTTGACGCACCAATCGTTCACCGCGATCGCCACGTCGAAGAGCAATGCATCGTCGCAGGCAAAGTAGAAATCGATGACGCCTGCGCCGCTTTCGTCATCCCAGAGCACGTTGTCGCGGAAGAGGTCGCCGTGAATGATGCCGCGCGGCATCACGCTATCGTCGATGGCGGCCTGGAAGGCATTTTCGGAGGCGATGAGCGCGTTTTCCGCGGCGGAGAGTTTCGGCGTGAGCCTGGCCGCGAAGCTCTCGCGCCATTGCGCGCCGCGCCAGTTGTCGAGAGAGGCGTCGTATTCGACCGCGGCGACGTGGATGGCGGCGAGCACCGCACCCACGGCGGCGCAATCATCGGCATCCGGCTTTTCCAGTGGCGTGCCCGGAAGGCGCGTCACGATGACCGCCGGCTTGCCGTTGAGGCTGCCGAGCATCGCGCCATCGTCGCGCGCAATCGGCGCCGGGCAGGCGATGCGGCTTTTCGCGAGGTGGTCCATCAACCCCACGTAGAAGGGCAGGTCCTCCGGCGGGATGTGCTCGAACAGCGTGAGCACATACCGACCCGTCGTCGTGGTCAGGAAAAAATTGGTGTTCTCGACGCCCTGCGCGATGCCTTCGAGTTTCTCCAGCCCACCCAGGCTGTAGTGCTCGAGGAGTGCGCGCGCGTCCCCATCGGATACCGGGGTGAAGACAGACATCTGCTAGGCGGAAAAATCAGAACTCAAGCAGGACCCACTGCGGCACGCGGTTGCCGTTGTCGAGGGTGTTGTCCTGCTTGGTGAAGGTGCCGTCGCCCTTGTGGTCCATGAGGACGTAGGTCTTGCCGTGCTTGGGTGTCACGCGCAGCATGTACACCTTGTTCTTGAGCCGGTACTCCTGGATGGTGTTGTCGCCTTCCACGCGAGTGGTGACTTGCGGCTCCAGGGCAGGATCGGTTTCCACCATGGCGGGCGGGGGCGGGGGTTCGTCCAGCGGCATCGTGCCCGGTGGGCGCGAGCGCGCCGTGGATTGGGCGGCGGCGTCGAAGGCGGCGGCGAGGAGGAGGACGGCGAATATCTTTTTCATCAAGGCTCTTTTCGAGTGAAGTTTACCCTTAGAGCGCGAGTTCCGCTTCGCGTTCGGCCGGTGATGGTTCGAATCCGCGTAACTGGTAGTGATTGAAAATTGCATCGACCACCTGCGCCGGATCATCGATGACCTGCATCAGGGCCGGGTCGTCGACGCTGATCAGCTTGTCGGCGAGCATCTGGCCGCGGATCCAGTCGAGAAACCCCGCCCAGAACGCGGAATTGACCAGGATGATGGGCACCCTGCGGATTTTCCCGGTCTGCACCAGCGTGAGGACCTCCATCAGTTCGTCGAGCGTGCCGAAACCGCCCGGCATCATCACGAAAGCACACGAAAGCTTCACGAACATCACCTTGCGCGCGAAAAAGTGCTGGAACGTGTGCGCAACGTCCTGGTGGGGGTTGGCGCCCTGCTCATGCGGCAGCTCGATGTTCAGGCCAACGCTGGGGCTGGTGCCGGCGAAGGCGCCTTTGTTGGCCGCCTCCATGATTCCGGGGCCGCCACCGGAAATCACCGAAAACCCCGCATCGGACAAGCGCCGGGCAATATCTTCCGCTACGCGATAGTAGGGATGCTCGGGCGCGAGGCGCGCGCTGCCGAAGATGCTGACCGCGGGCTGGATGGTGTTGAGCCTTTCGGTCGCAAGCACGAACTCTGAGATAATTTCGAACATCCGCCACGATTCCCGTGCGGAATTCTGGGAACGCCGGACGAGCTGCGGATCCGAGGGTTTCGGAACCTTGGGAGCATTGATGGCCACAGGGAAAATCCTCGCGAAACTGAGATGAACGACACGACCAAGAAGCGCCTGCTGCTGGTGGACGCTTCGAGCTATCTATACCGGGCTTTCCACGCGCTGCCGGAATTGCGCAGCGCCGCCGGTGAACCCACGGGAGCGATCCGCGGTGTGGTCAGCATGCTCCAGAAGCTGAAGCAGGATTTCCCCTCAGATTATATCGCCGCGGTTTTCGATCCCAAGGGCAGGACATTCCGCGACGACATCTATCCGGAATACAAGGCGACGCGCCAGGCGATGCCCGAGGACCTGGCGAAGCAGATCGGCCCGCTGTTCGAAATCATTCCCGCGCTCGGCTGGCCGCTGGTGGTGGTCGACGGCGTGGAAGCCGACGACGTCATCGGCACGCTGGTCACGCACGCCGAGAAAGTCCACGGCTGGGACTCCGTGATCTCCACCGGCGACAAGGACCTCACGCAGCTGGTCACGGACAAGGTGCTGTGGGTCAACACCATGTCGAACGAGAAGCTGGGGCCGCAGGGCGTGAAGGAGAAGTTTGGCGTGGCACCCGAGAGGATCATCGACTATCTCGCGCTCATGGGAGACGCGGTCGATAACGTGCCCGGCGTGGACAAGGTCGGTCCCAAGACCGCGTGCAAGCTGATCGAGCAATACGGCTCGCTGGAAGGTGTCATCGAACATGCCGGCGAAGTGAAAGGCGTGGTCGGCGAGAATCTGCGCAAGGTGCTGGAGTGGTTGCCGACGGGACGCACGCTGGTCACGGTGAAGACCGATGTCGAGCTGCCGTTCACGATGGAGTCGCTGGTCGACCGCGGCCCGGACAACGAGACGCTCGTCGCGCTCTACGAACGCTTCGGTTTCCGCACGTGGAAGGACGCCATCGGCAACAAGGAGGATGCGCCGGCTAACAGTGATTCCTCAACACCGGGGACGGACCCAAAACCAGGCAAAGGCGCAAACCAGGGTCCGTCCCCAGCCGGCCGCAACTTCGCCATCCTGAACGCCGTCGACCAGGTGGCCGATATCGTGCCGATGGTCACCACCCGCGCCTACGAAACGATCCTCGACGAAGCCGCGCTCGACAAATGGATCGCCAAGCTCGACGTTGCGCCGATCACCTGCTTCGATACCGAAACCACCAGCCTCGACCAGATGATGGCGGAGCTGGTGGGACTTTCATTTTCAGTGACGCCCGGCGAGGCCTGTTACATCCCGCTCACACACCGCTACGCCGGCGTGCCCGAGCAGCTTCCGCTCGCTGCCACGCTCGAGAAACTGCGGCCGTGGCTCGAGGACGCAAGCAAGCCCAAGGTGGCGCAGAACGCCAAGTACGACCGCCACGTGTTCGCCAACCACGGCATCACGGTCCGCGGCGTGACGCAGGACACATTGCTGGAAAGCTACGTGCTGCAGAGCCACCAGCGCCACGACATGGATGCGCTCGCCACGCGTTTCCTCGGCGCCAGTGGGCTGATCCAGTACATCGATGTTGCCGGCAAGGGGGCGCAGCAGATTCCATTCGACCAGGTCGACATCGAGCGCGCGACCGCTTATTCAGCCGAGGACGCCGATGTCACCCTGCAATTGCATGGCGCCCTCTCGCCGCGAGTGGAGGGCGACCCCAAGCTCAAACGCATCTATTCGGAGATCGAGATTCCCGTTTCCAGCGTGTTGCTCACGATGGAGCGCAACGGCGTGCTGATCGACATGCAGCAGCTGCAGAAACAGGGCCACGAGCTCGGCCAGAAGATGATGGAGCTTGAGCGCGAGGCCCATGAGCTGGGCGGTGGCCCCTTCAACCTCGGCTCGCCCAAGCAGCTGTGCGAAGTGTTGTTCGATCGATTGCAGCTCAAGAGCATCAAGAAAACCCCGTCGGGCGCGCCCTCGGTGGATGAAGAGGTGCTGGAGAAGCTGGCCGAAGATCATCCCATCTGCCGCAAGCTGCTCGAGCATCGCAGCATCTCGAAGTTGAAGGGCACCTACACCGACAAGCTGCCGCGCATGATCCATCCGAAGACCGGGCGCGTGCACACCAATTACGCGCAGGCGGTTGCGGTGACCGGGCGCCTGTCCTCGACCGATCCGAACCTGCAGAACATCCCGGTGCGTACCGCCGAAGGCCGGCGAATCCGCGAGGCATTCATCGCCCCGCCGGGATCGAAGATTGTTTCCGCAGACTACTCGCAGATCGAGCTGCGCATCATGGCGCACCTTTCGGGCGACAAGAGTCTTCTCGACGCCTTCACCAAGGGCGAGGACGTGCACCGGCACACCGCGGCGGAAGTGTTCGATACGCCCCCGACCGACGTGACCAGCGAACAGCGCCGCTACGCCAAGGTGATCAACTTCGGATTGATCTACGGCATGAGCGCCTTCGGCCTTGCGGGCAACCTCGGCATCGAGCGCGCCGCCGCCGCGAGTTACATGGACAAGTATTTCGCGCGTTATCCGGGTGTTGCGCAGTACATGGAGCGCACCCGCGCCGAGGCGCGTGAGAACGGTTATGTCGAGACCGTGTTCGGCCGCCGCCTGTGGCTGCCCGACATCCGCTCGTCCAACCAGGCGCGCCGCCAGGGCGCCGAGCGCCAGGCAATCAATGCGCCGATGCAGGGCACGGCCGCGGACCTCATCAAGATGGCGATGATCGTGGTGCAGGACTGGATCGAGCGCGAAAAACTCGCGACCAAGCTGGTGATGCAGGTGCACGACGAACTGGTTTTCGAGGTGCCCGAGCATGAGCTCGAAATCTTGAAGCCCAACGTCGAGAAGCTCATGACCGGCGTTGCGACGCTCGATGTTCCGCTGGTGGTGGAGGCGGGTGTGGGACCCAACTGGGAAAAGGCGCACTGACCAGCGGAACTTGTTATAATTTTGGTTATAACGTGCTGGAGGATTTCATGGCGACCCTCAAGGTCACCCAGATTGGAAACTCGCTCGGGCTCATCCTGCCCAAGGAGATTGTTGAACGCCTGCGACTTGCGAAGGGCGAGGAAGTCTCGGTTGTAGAAACCGCCAGCGGGATAGAGATCACGCCCTTCGATCCCGATTTCGACCAGAAGCTCGAGGCCGCGCGCAAGGTGACCAAGCGGTACCGGAACGCATTGCGCGAACTCGCCAAGTGATCTGGCTGGATCGCCGGGACGTCGAGGCGTTCCACTCCCTGCAGATCATCGAGTTTGGCGGCTTGCCCGGACTGCGTGATGCCGGCGCGTTGGAATCGGCTATTGCGCGTCCCCTGAATCTATCGGCCTATCTGGAGCCGTCAGTCTTCGAGTGTGCGGCGTCCTATGCATTTGGCATCGCTCGCAATCATCCCTTTGCCGATGGCAACAAGCGCACTGCGCTCGTGGCGTCATTCACCTTCCTCGATCTCAATGGCTGGGAGGTAACTGCCCCCGAGGAGCAGGCAGTTCTCGTTTTTCTCGACCTCGCCTCGGGCAAGATGCCCGAGAAGGAATTGGCGCGGTGGCTCGAGTCCAACTCTCGGCGGAATTCGGCGCGCAAGGGCGAATGAGCTGCGATCCGATTGTCGACGCGGCGCAACGTTTGCTGAACGGCGAGGCCATCGGCTTTCCCACCGAAACGGTCTACGGACTTGGCGCCGATGCGGCGAACGCGGATGCGGTCGCGAAGATCTTCGCGCTCAAGGGCCGTCCCGCCGATCATCCACTCATCGTGCATTTCGCTGATCCGGTCGCGCTCGACGAGTGGGCGATCGAGATTCCCGAAGCTGCGCGCGTCCTGGCGAAGCATTTCTGGCCGGGCGCCCTCACGATGATCCTGAAGAAATCTTCACGCGTTCCCGGCGCCGTCACCGGAGGGCAGGACACCGTGGGGCTGCGTTGCCCATCGCACCCGATGGCACAGGAGCTTCTGCGGGAGTTCGCGCGCATCGGCAGTGGCGCAGTGGCAGCACCCTCGGCCAACAGATTCGGCCACGTGAGCCCGACAACAGCTGCGCACGTGCGCGAAGAGTTCGGCCCGGACCTGATGGTGCTGGATGGCGGCGAATGCGAGATTGGCCTCGAGTCCACCATCATCGATCTCTCGCGCGGCACGCCGGTGATGCTGCGCCCGGGTGGCATCTCACGCGAGGAGATCGCTCGCGTGCTCGGACACGCGCCACGCGACCGTGATGCGCAGGCGCCGCGTGCCTCCGGCACGCTCGAGGCGCATTACGCCCCACGTACGCCGCTGCTGATTGTTGATGCCACGGCGCTGGAAGAGGAACTGCGCATGCACGCGAATTCGGCAGTGCTTGCCTTCAACGATCCACCCAGCGGCGTGCACGCGGCCACGTGGATTACTACCTCTGCGGATCCCCTGGCCTACGGCCATGACCTCTACGCCAACTTGCGCCAGCTGGATGACATCGGCGCGCAACGCATCCTGGTTCAGGAGCCGCCGTCGGGGCCGGAGTGGGAGGCGGTGAACGACCGCCTGGCTCGCGCCAGTTGCCAGTAGCGCGAACCTAGGGCAGTCTCGACTTCGTTGCGTTTGTTAGCGAGTCGATTTCATGCAAGGGCGAGGGATTTCCGCTGTTGTCGCCGCGTTGCTTCTCCTGGCGACCCAGGCAGTGGCCCAGTACATTCCCGTGCCATACGTCTCCACTGGCGTTCGAGGCCGAATTCTGGATGCACAGACCAATCAGGCCATCGAAGGCGCTGTGGTCGTGGCGCGATGGGAGTGGCTGCAGTACCGTCGCTCGCACAGCGGCGGACATTACGACTCGACCGGCCAGGCGGTGCACATCGGAGAAGATATCAGCGACCGCGAAGGACGCTTTTCGATCCGGCCCTGGGGCCCGGTCACCAAGGTCGGCGGAATGATGGACGAAGAGGCGCCGAAGTTGATTGTGTTCAAGGCAGGTTATGAGCCGCTGATGCGAGGCGGAACTTCGCAAGCCACGTACCAGCTCAAGAAGTTCACCGGTGAGCCCAGGGCCTACGCGGACCTGGTCGCTCAGATGCAGCATCGTGGCCTCGAGTGGACCGTCGAGGAAAATTCGCTGGCGACGCCAAAAATGGTCGCCGCGCTGCATCGCGAGCGTTTACGACTCGGCAGCGATGGCCAGAAGGTGCTCGGCGCGCACCGCATGCCGGGCCGTGAAGGCAAGGGGATTCTTGTTGATCCTGCAACGGGCCGATCCACTGGCGGCGGTATCGCGTGGATCGAGTGGACGCTCCAACGGGCGGATGGTGCGGCGGGCTCGCGCAAGGTCGTGGTGACGCAACGGCCGCCGCATGACCAGTCCGGATTCTTCATTTCGCCCTGGCGGCTGCCGGGGCCTTCCGTGGAAGGTTGGGTGGTCGATCCCACGAACGAGCCGCGCGTCCGCATCTATGCGCAGGGTTACAAGCGCACGGACCTCAAGCCCTGGTCGCCACGGGAGAACCGCATCACGCTCGTCAAGGTGGCCGAAACGCGCGAGGGAGCGCTCGATGAGCTGCGCGCCTGGCGCAAGGATATCGACGAGCAGCTTTCCGGGGGGCCGCGCCCGCGGGCGCTGCTGTTCCAGGCAGAGCTCCTCAGCGCGTTGGATTTTTTCTGCAGCAAGTACACACCCGATGTCCGCAGGGGCATTTGCTTCGAAGGTGATGAAGAAGTCACGCGCACTATCCATGCGGTCCGTCACCGCAAGGAGGACACGGTAGAAGAGATTAGTGGCGGCATTCGCGTCATCACAAGGAACAACGATGAAGGCCGGTCGCCTGTTACAACACCAGTCACGCCACCGAAGGCTCCGCCGACAAAACCTGTCAACGGTTTTCGGATCGAGGCGAAACCGTGAAGCTCCTTGCGGGATGGATCGGCGCAACGGCGTTCGCTTGCGCCGCCGCGAGCCTGCCTGCGGCCGCCGCGCTTACGGAGGCGGAGAAGGCATTGCTCTCCTCCAGCATCTCGGAGACCAGTGCCCGCGCCATGGGCAAGGCGCTGGATGCGGAGGGACTGCGACGCGTCATCTCTCTCGGCGATCCGGCACTCGTGCAGGCCTTCTGGATCGGCACACCCGACCAGGGAGCGATGCCCGCGGATATCGAGGCGCTGGTCGTGAAGTATTTCAGCGATCCGAAGCTGGGCGAGTCAATTCGTGACTTTCGCATGCTCTATTCGACGCGCGCCCTGTTCGATCGCTTCTACGCACAGGCGCGCGCTGCCTTTATCGAGCGCGATCCTGTCTGGGGACGCATCCTGCGCACCAATCAACCCGGGATCGAGGAGGACATCTTGCGCATCGTCGACAAGTTCCCGGCGCCGTCCACGGAAATGAACCCGGCGCTGGTGTATCTTGCCGCGCGGCGATATCCCGCCGCCATCCCTTTGCTGTTGGCTTCGATGGAGAGGTCCAATCGGTGGAATTCAGCCGTAATCCTGCTCGCCAACTACGAATCCGTCGAGGTGTGGCGCAAGGCAAAGGCGGAAGTGGATCGTCTCAAGGGCGCGGGAAAGATGGACGAGAAGCACTACGCGGAGGCCAGCGCATTGCTCCGGCCGTTGCTGGAGGCGCCCACCGAATCCCTCGCCCGCCGGCGAACGAACAACGCGCAGGCGGATTTCGCGCGGCAGCGCAAGCCGCTGGAGCGCGTGGCGCAGGCTGGCGGCTCGCAGTCCGATCCGGTGCGCCAAGTGGAGGCGCGCGCGAGACTGCTCGCGCAGCTCGACAAGATTGCGAGCGAGTTCCAGGAGCCGGCGATCATGCTGGACCTAGCGGACGAATACGCTGCGCTGGGTATCGCCGCGAGAATGCGCGCCGGTGACATGCAGTTGTCAGTCAAGTACCTGGAACGCGCGGCAAGGGATGGCTCCGGATTTGGGCAGTTCGCGCTGGGTGATGCCTACGAGCTTGGCGCCGGCGACAAGGCAAATGCCATCCGCGCCTACCAGATGGCCCTCGAGACCGCGAAGTCGTCACGCACGACCGGCCTGACGTTCGGCCTCCCGGACTCGCCGGCAAACAAGTTCTGGAAGGCTTGGCTGCCAGCGCAGATCCAGTACCTGCGATCTGGAAAACAGGCCAAGCCAGCGCTCACGGAGCCAGTAATTGCGGGCTACTGGCAGGCGATGCGTTTCAGGCAATACCAGTTGCGACCGGAGCTACCCGAGTTGCCTCGAGGCAGGTTCCCGGCGGTTCGCATGGAATCGTCTGCAAGCTACAGCAGCCTCGCCATCGATCCGACGCAGCGACAGAGGGGCTGGCCGGCCATCGAGCATTTCGCTGCATCGGTTGATCGCGCGTCACTCCAGCAGCAACTGGCCGCGCTGCCGCCTTCCCGGTTTGTGTTCATGACCGCCATCCGGTTCATCAGCCTGCTCAAGTCACCCGATGAGATTCTGAAGGAGTTTTCTCGTCATGATCCCGGTGGCTACTGGACCACGATCGCAATGGCGACGGTGAACTTCCACGAGAAGAACGGTCGCGATGGCGCGCTTGTTGATGGTGTAGCGGAAGCGCTGCCGGGCATGTCCGCGCCCGAACGGCCCAATGCGCTTGCCAAGGCGGCAGCGCGCTACATGAAGCAGCGCGACGTGCGGCCTGTGGGAACTCAATGAAGCGAATCATGGCAGTCCTCGCGATGACGCTCTCGATCATCACGTCCGCGGCCGCGCAGGCGCCCGCCACGAACAGCAATGCACAGGCGAAGGAGCTGGCACAGCGCCTCGGCCGTGAGCGCAACGCGGAGGGACTGGAAACGATCCTCAAGACGCGCAACCTGGACCTCCTTGACGCGTACATGAGGGGGTCCAACGATACCGGCAGCAAACGATGGAACGAGGAACGGAAGCTGAACCCCATTCCTGCCGACATCGAAGCACTCATGCTGCGCTACTACGCGGAGCCGGTGGTTGGTGGCCGGCTCGTCGTACTCTGCAGCAACGCAACCGCTTGCCAGACTCGCGAGCTCTTCGACCTCATGCTGGCGGACTGGCGCTCGAAGAAGGCGCGGGAGTTCGCCATCAAGGAAGCGGTGCTCAGGTCCCAGGCCCCTGGAACGTCCGAAGCCCTGACGCGATGGCTCGAGGCGGCCGACGCGCCCACGGGTGATGCCCTCAACAGCACGATATCGGAGCTCGGGCAGAGAAAGTACGCGCCCGCGGTCCCGGCGCTTGCGAAGGCGCTTGCGAAGACAAATGCCGGCGGCCCTCGTACCAATGCCACCAGCGCGTTGGGCCAGATCGGTACGGCGGATGCGGCGGAGGCGCTGCTCGTGCGTCTTGCCGTCTTGAAGAAGGCCCCTGTTAACGAGGACAACACGCGCGAGGCCATTGGCATCGTAGGCAACCTGACGCAGTTTGCAGTGCCCGTCAGCTATGCGCGTGTGGGTCCGATGCTGCCGGAGTCCGCACCCGAATATGCGACCTACTGGCTCGACAAACGCAAGGACCTGGCGGCGGTGCCCGACGTGTTGCTGTTGCTGGGGGACAGCAAGCACTACCCACGCGCGCTGGACGCGCTGGTGGCAACGGATTCGCCGGAGGTCTGGAAGCAGGCACGCGTGGCCGTCGAGAAGGCGAAGCAACAGGGGCGCATGGGTGACGGCCAATATCGATTCGCGAGCCAAAGGCTGGATGAAAAGATCGCGAATCCCGCCAAACATGCGGCGGAGCAAAAGGCTTTGGGTCTCGAGCGGGAGTTCTCGACCCACTACGGCCTGTTGCAGAAGGACTTGAATGATGCACGGAGGCTGAAGGATCCCGATCCCGCGGCGTATGTGAAGGCAGTCAGGGAATATGCGGCGGCAATGATCCGGCTCGCGGCGTCGTATCCCGGTTTGATGTCGGCGCAGAACGCCGTTGCATCGTTGGGGCAGCAATACCTGGAGCTTGGCCACTTCGTGCGTTTTCGCCAGAAGGACACACGTGGCGCCCTCGAGCTCTACGCGGCTGCACAGGCGCGCGGAGCCCAGCTGTCGGGCCTGGCCATCGCGGACACTTATCAGTTCGACCTGCGCGACAAGCAGAAGGCGCTCGCGGAATACCGCAAGCTCCTGGAGCCGGCGCCCGTATCGCCGTACGGCCGTGACGAACAAGCAGCGCTCAAGGCGTGGGCGCAGCGTTGGATCGCGGCGCAGGTCGCCAACCTGGAGACGGGCAAGAAGTTCAGCGGGGCGTTGAGCGGGGAGGAGGTGGCCGTCGCGCAGTTCCTGGTGGGCGGACCTGTCCAGAGCGGAGATCCCTTCGGATTGACCAGCCTCTACAATCTCGCGCGCGGCGGCGGCAAACCAGTGGATCGTGCCGAAATCGAGCGCCGCCTGTCGGCCTTGCCGCCGTCCACGTTTGCGTTGCTTGCCTCGATCAGTTACGCAAGTTACCTGCCCGACGCGCGGTCGATCCTCGCGTTCCTTGCGCGCCACGACCCCGCTGGCTTCGCGACGGCTATATGGTTTGCATTGCTCGACATGGTGGACGCCAAGCCGGAAGCCAGGGGTTATGCCGAGGCTTTTGCGCCGGGCATGTCCGCGGGCGCCTCGGATCCCTTGCGCGTTGCGCGTGTGCAATTCATGAAGGAGCGCGGGATCAGCACCAAGTCGCTGCTGGCGCAAGCGAAGCCGGATCCAAGGATGTCCAGCCCGCAGAAGACGTGGGACCTGTTCATCGCCTCGCTACGCAAGAACGACCTCGATACGGCGATGGCGTGCCTCGCACCGGAAATGCAGAAGCGGTTCCATCCGCTGCTGTCGGGCGCCAGCGCCACGGAGAAGCGCAAGATGGCCGACAGCTTCAAGCAATTCCAGGTCTCTGCTGGTTATGGCGAGTATCAGGAGGCGGTCGTGGTGCGCGACGATGGCAAGGCGGGTTCCGTCACATTCGCGAAGGCAAACGGCGCGTGGATCATCGTGGAGATGTAGGGAAGCTCAGTCCTCTTCCCAATCCTTCCGCCGCATCGAAAGCTCCTGCACCGCCAGCTCGATCAGCTCGCGCAGCGCACGGTCCACCGTTTCACGCTTGGACGACTGGTGGCTCACGTCGGGAGTCAATCCCCCGGTGCTCACGCCGCGGCGGCTGGCGATGGTGTCGATCAACGAGCCCACGCCGCCGACGCTTGATCCCGAAGAGTCGAGCTTCTTGGTGACGTTGATGGAATCCAGCACTTCGCCGGTCTTCACCGACAACACG